>JADMKA010000065.1 GCA_018780145.1 Vitreoscilla sp.
GTGTTGGCGTCCTGCTCGGCGGGCACCATGCTGATGGCCTGGTGCTGGTGCGGGTCGAACTTGGTGCCGGCGGGCGGGTTGATCTCCAGCACCTTGTTGCGGTCCAGGGCCTGGGCCAGCTGGCGCAGCGTGGCGTGCACGCCCTCGAGCACTTTCTCCACCGGCGCGTCGGGCATGCCGATGGCGGCCTCCAGGCTGTCCTTGACGGGCAGCATGCTGTCGGCGAAGGACTCGACGGCGTACTTGCGTGCCTTGCTGACCTCTTCGTCGGCCCGGCGGCGTACGTTTTCGCTCTCGGCCTTGGCTCGCAGGAAGGCGTCGTTGGCTTCGGCCAATTGGGCCTGCAATTGGGCGACGGTGGCCTCCAGGCTGGCGGCCACGTCATTGACGGGCGTGGCGGCGTCGGGCAGGGCGGTTTCGGGGGTGTTCTCGGGTGTGCTCATGGGGTGCAGGGCAACGTGCGGAGTTCGTGCAAAGACGGGGTTGGCGGCCATTTGGGGCCGCTCTCCACGATTTCAAGAGGGTTTTTGACGGCGGGCGGCGGCCACGAGACAGGTCAGTCGTCGACCGAGGCACTCCAGCGGTTCCAGTCGCTCAGCTGGCGACGGTCACGCTTGGTCGGCCGGCCATGCTCGATGGTCTGGGCCGGCTCGGTGCCCTGCCGCCGGGCTTCGCGGGCGGCCTCGCGGGTGGCCAGGCTGGCGGCGGTCTCTTCATAGAGTTGCTGGGCCACCGGCGCTGGGCCGCGGACATGGCTGACCCCGCGCACGGCCACCGTGCGTGGCGGAAAGCCAGGCTCCCTGATCGTCAACTCGTCACCCACACGCACCTCGCGCGAGGCCTTGGCCGCCTGGCCATTCACCTCGACGCGGTTCTTGCCGATGGCCTCGACGGCCAGCGCGCGGGTCTTGAAGAAGCGTGCCGCCCACAGCCACTTGTCGAGGCGGACCGGCTGCACGCTGGGCTGGGGATCTCTCACGCGCGGGATTGTCTCTCAGCGGGCGGCGGCCCGGCGTCCAGCGGCAGGCGCACGGTGGCATCCAGGCCCGCCACCTGGCTGCCGGAACCCGGGGCCAGGCGGTTCTCCAGTTCGATCTGGCCGCCGAGCGTCTGCACGATCTCCCTGCAGATGGCCAGGCCCAGCCCGGATCCGCTGCGCGGGTCGCCGGCGGCAAAGGGCTGGAACAGCCGGGCTCGCTGCTCGGGTGTCAGCCCCGGCCCGCTGTCCGAGACGGTGAGGGCCGCGTGGTGGCGGTCCGCCACCAGCCGGATGCCCAGCCGCCCGCCCTCGGGGCCGTGCTTGATGGCGTTGTGGATCAGGTTGCGCGACAGCTCACGCAGCGCCCACTCGTGGCTGCGAACGCGGGCCGGCTGGGTCTCGATGTCGAAATCCAGCCGTCGCTCGGCGATCAGTGCGGAGAGGTCCAGCGCGACGGCCCGCACAACTTCCGCCCAGTCCAGCGCCGGCGTATCGGCCTGCGGCCGGATCTGTTCGACCTTGGCCAGGGCCAGCATCTGGTTCGCCAGCACCGTGGCGCGGTCGACGGTGTCGCCGATCTCGGCCAACGCGACCAGCGGGTCGAGATCGCCGCGCCGTGCCGACTGCACCTGGGTCTTCAGCACCGCCAGCGGCGTGCGCAGTTGATGCGAGGCGTCGCGCACGAAACGTTTCTGATGGTCCAGCAGGTGGTCGAGCCGGCCCATCAGGTGATTGGTGGCGGACACCAGCGGCTCCAGCTCGCGTGGCAGGCCCTGCGCCGACAGGGGGGCCAGATCGCCCTCGGCCCGCGAGGACAGGGTCTGGCTGAGTTCGCGCACCGGCCGAGTCGCGCGTTGCACCACGAACACCACCACCGCGCCGATCAGCACCACCAGCGCCGCCTGGCGCCACAAGGTGTCGACCAGCAGGCTGCGCGCCAGCGTCTGGCGCAGCTCCAGCGTCTCTGCGACCTGGATCGTCGCCATGCCCTGGCCGGAGGCCCAGGCGACCGGCTGCAGCAGCACGGCCACCCGTACCGGGGCGCCCTGGTAGCTGTCGTCGTAGAAGTCGACCAGCGCGGCGTAGGGGCCCTTCTGAGGCAGGCGGCCATGCCAGGCGGGCAGGGCCTCGAAACCGGACACGGTTTCGCCGTCGAAGCCGGTGACCTTGTAGTAGAGGCGGCTGCGGTTGTCGGCCTCGAACGGCTCGAGTGCCGAGTACAGCAGGGTGGATTTCAGGTGGACCTGGGCCCCCTCGGTGTTGACCTCCAGCAGGTCGCCGATGGACTTGGCGGTGGCCAGCAGTGTTCGGTCGTAAGCGGTATCGGCGGCCCGCAGCGCCTGGCGGTACAGCAGCCAGGTGTTCAGCACGATGACCGCCACCACCGGCAGCAGGATGCCCAGCATCAGCCGGTCGCGAAGCGAGCGGCGGGCCCACCAGGTGCCGTTCATGCTGGCGCCTTCAGCAGGTAGCCCAGGCCGCGCAGGGTGACCAGTTGCACGCCGGTCACGGCGAGGCGCTTGCGCAGCCGGTAGGCCACCACTTCGATGGCCTCCAGCTGGACCTCGGGCTGGCCCGGAAACACCGTTTCGAACAGCCGCTCCTTGGCCTGAGCGTGGCCTGGTCGCTGCAGCAGTGCGCGCAGCAGTGTCGCCTCGCGCGGCGCCAGCTCGAGGGGCTCGCCGCGGTAGTACACGGCCCCGCTGTCCGCGTCGGTGCGCAGGCCGGCGAACTCAGGTGGCGCCAAGGCCGTAGTCCCGGGGCTGCGCCGCCGTGCCTGCGCGCGGATGCGCGCTTCCAGTTCGTCCAGGTCGAAGGGCTTGGGCAGGTAGTCGTCGGCACCGGTGTTCAGGCCGATGATGCGGTCGCCGATGGTGCCGCGCGCGGTGAGAATGATCACCGGCGTGTCGAGCCCCTCGGCGCGGGCCTGCGCCAGCACCTGCAGGCCGTCCAGCCCTGGCAGCGACAGATCGAGCAGCACGACATCGAAAAGCCCGGCCCGCCAGCGTTCGAGCGCGCGCGCGCCGTCTCCGCACGCGGTGACCCGCATGCCACGGCGCTCCAGCGTGCGCTGCAGCGTGGCCTGCAGCGTGGGATCGTCTTCGACCAGCAGCAAATTCATGGGCGGCGACCTTAGCACCGTTGGCTCGGTGCGGGCCGGATCCGTGTTTCCCCTTAGCGTCTGGACAGCGCG
>JADMKA010000226.1 GCA_018780145.1 Vitreoscilla sp.
AGGTGGGCCTGGAGGTCTTCGACATGCGCTACATCGACGAGATGGGCATGCGCCATACGATGGAGCTGGCGCTGGCGACGCTCGATGACAAGACCCACCTGCACGTGAGCTTCGACGTCGACTTCCTCGACCCCGACATCGCCCCCGGCGTGGGCACCACCGTGCCCGGCGGCCCGAGCTACCGCGAAGCCCAGCTGTGCATGGAGATGATCGCCGACACCGGCCGGCTGGCCAGCCTGGACGTGATGGAGCTGAACCCCGCGCTGGACGTGCGCAACAAGACCGCCGACCTGGCGGTGGATCTCATCGAGAGCCTGTTCGGCAAGAGCACCCTGATGCGCAAGTGAGGCCGTCAGGGCGGCCGGTGCGACACAAATCTTTGCGTAACACCTGCTCACCACGGACCACCGTTCGAGGCACTGAACCGTTGAAGTCGATGGCGACAATGCCAGCTCGGCTACCCGGTTCCCCTCCATGCGACGCATTCTTCCTGTCCTCGGCCTGATCCTCCCCTTGCTCCTGCTGGCCAATTGCGGCGGCGGCGGCTCCACTGCCGATGGCGGAGGGGGCGGCGCCAGCGACCTGTACAAGACCATGGTCTACACCGAAGCCCAGGTGACGCGCCGCTACACCGACCTGGTCTTCTCGCATCGGCCCAACGAGGGTGGCCTCCAGTACACCTCCGAGCTGCGGGCGCCCACCGAGATCGGCACCGATCAACTGACGCTGCTGCTGGACCTGTGGGTGCCGCCGAACGCCAGTGCCGCTGCGCCCGTGCCGCTGGTGATCTGGGTACACGGCGGCGGCTTCGTGGCCGGCGGCAAGGAAGAACGCGCCGGCGACGCCATGGGCTACGCCCGCGCCGGCTACGCGGCGGCCTCGATCAACTACCGCCTCACGCCCGGAACCAACGAAACCTTGGACGGCGCCAAGCGCCTGAAAGCCATCGAGCAGGCCGCCGACGACCTGATGAACGCGGTCCGCTACCTCAAGGTCAACGCCGCGCTCTACAACATCGACGCAACCCGCATCGCCGTCATCGGCACCTCGGCCGGTGGTGCGTTGTCGCTGGTCAACGCGGTGCAGTTCGACGACCTGGACAACACCTTGTCGGACTACCCCGGCACCTCGGCCCAGGTGGCGGCCGCTGTCTCGACCGGCGCGACGCTGATCGACCCACTGTTCGACTCCGACCTGGTGCTTCAGTACGACAGGAGCGACACCCCCGTGCTGCTGTTTCACACCAACCTGATCGACAGCGCCACCGGCGCCACCTGGGACGACAACGTGCTGCCCACCAAGACGCGCATCGACAACTCGGGCAACACCTGCACCGCCATCCCGACGCCAGGTGCCGAACATACCGTGCCCCTGGAGATGGACGGCAAATGGTGGCCCACCACCGGCCCCTTCCTCTGGGAGCACCTGCGCCTGGCCAGCCTTTGACAGGCCGCGTGCGCCGGCCGACACTCGGCCGGCCATGCCATCCCGCCCCGTTGCCGCCCTCGCCCGCCTTCGCGTGGCCCTGCTCGGCGCCACCCTGGCTGTCTGCTCGCTAGCGGCACCGGCCGCCACGCTTCGGGTGGCCAGCGGCTTCGACCCGCAGACCATGGACCCGCACGCGCTGGCGCTGCTGTATCACTCGCGGGTGGTCTACCAGGTCTACGAATCACTGGTCGGCCGCAACGCCGATTTCAAGCTCGAGCCCGCACTGGCGCTGAGCTGGAGCCAGCCCACGCCCACCAGTTGGCGCTTCAAGCTGCGGCCGAACGTGAAGTTTCACGACGGCTCGGCCATGACCGCCGACGACGTGGTCTTCTCCATCGAGCGGGTGGTGGCACCCCCCTCCCAGCGGGCCTTCCAGATCCAGGGCGTCACCGGTGCGCGCCAGGTCGACGAGCTCACGGTGGACCTGCTGCTGGCCACGCCCGACGCCGTGCTGCCCGAGAAGCTGCAGTACATCAGCATCATGAGCCGCGCCTGGGCGCAGAAGCACGGTGTGGAGAAGTCGCAGGATTTCAACGCCAAGCAGGAGACGTTCACCGTGCGCCACGCCAACGGCACCGGGCCGTACCGGCTCGAGCGCTACGAGCCCGAGGTGACAGCCGTGCTGAAGGCCCATCCGCAGTGGTGGGGTCGCGGCGACAAGCGCAACGGCAACGTCGACGAGGTGCGCTTCGTGCCCATCCGCTCCGACGCCACCCGGCTGGCCGCCCTGGCCTCGGGCGAGGTCGATCTGGTGCTGGACCCGCCCTTCCAGGACGTCGAGCGCCTGCAGCGCGAGGGCCAGCAGAAGCTCACCCAGGTGGCGGACCTGGGCCAGCAGTACATCGCCTTCGACCAGCAGCGCGGCGAGCTGGAGTTCGCTGATGTGAAGGGCCGCAACCCATTCAAGGACATCCGCGTGCGGCGTGCCGTGTACCACGCGCTGAACATGGATCTGATCACCCAGAAGGTGCTGCGGGGCCAGGCCCAGCCCACCGGTGCCTTCCTGTCGACCAAGGTCGATGGCTCGTTGCCGGAACTGGACAAGCGCCTGCCGCACGACCCCGCCAAGGCTCGTGCGCTGCTGGCCGAGGCCGGCTACCCGAACGGTTTTGCGGTGACCTGGGATTGCCTGAACATCGCCTACCGCGAGAAGGTCTGCCAGGCCGCCGCGGCGATGCTCACCCAGGTGGGCATTCGCGTCACGCTGCGCTCGATGACCACCACCCAGTTCGTGCCCAGGTTGACCCAGGGCACCACCAGCATGATCGAGTACGGCTGGACACCGCAGACCGACGCCTGGTCCTCGCTGAACGGCCTGTTCCGCACCTGGAGCGCCGGCGGCCAGGGCGCCTACAACGCCGGCCGGTACTCGAACCCGCAGCTCGACACCTTGATCGACAACATCCGCGTAGAGCCCGACATCACCCGCCGCCGCGCGATGGTCGGCGTGGCCTTGCGCCTGGTGGCCGACGACCTGCCCGTCGTGCCGCTGTACCGCCGCATGCTGAGCTGGGCGATGAACAAGAAGGTCAGCCTCGTGCACTGGCCCAACGACACCATCGAGCTGCGCTGGGTCAGCGTGAAGTGAACCGGGTGGGTGCACCGCCAGTGCGTGTTCCATCGAGCAACTCCACTGTGTCCGCAAAGGGGTGTGCGGGCAGGACGCGGCGCGCCTGT
>JADMKA010000019.1 GCA_018780145.1 Vitreoscilla sp.
GTCGGTGATGCCGAAGATCAGCAGGAACAGCGGGATCAGCGCCGAGCTGGGCGTGGAGCGGAAGAAGTCGATCAGGAACTCGACGCTGCGGTAGGCCCCCTCGGAGCTGCCCAGCATCACGCCCAGCGGCACCCCCACCACCACGGCGATGCCAAACGAGCACAGCGTGCGGAAGATGGTGGCCCACAGGTCAGGGAAGATCGCCCCGTTGGCGAACACGCCGGCCAGGTGAACCAGCGTCTCGCCCGGTGGCGGCAGCAGCACCGGCTTGACCCAATGCGCGGAGATCATCAACTGCCACAGTGCCAGCAGCAGCAGCGGCCCGATCAGCGGGAGCCAGCGTCGGTCGAGTAGTCGGCCCATGGCGGTCAGCCGGTGTACAGCAGCGACTTCACGTCCAGCCGCTTGTTGAAGATCTTGCGCTCGGTGAACACATCGAAGAACTTCTGGAAGTACTCGATGTCACTCGGCTTGAACTCGTTGTACAGCGTGAAGCCGGACAGCGGCACCTCCTTCACCAGCGCCTCCTCGATGGCGGTGAAGCCGTCCAGGTGCTTGCGCGAGGCGTCCGGGTTCTTTCGCACCCAGTCCACCGCCTTGGCATAGGCCGCCACGTAGCGCTTGGCGAGATCGGGCTGCTCCTTCATGAAGGCCGTGGTCACGCTGGCCGAGCCACCGAACCAGGGTGCATCGGGGTCGCCGAGCACGTACTTGGCGATCACCCCGGGCTCCAGCACGCGGGTCAGGCCCTTGAGCCGCCCGGCAGTGCCGGTGGGCTCCAGCGTGTAGGCCGCGTCGATCTGCCCGGCGGCCAGCGCCGGCACGTGCTGGCCGATCGGCAGCTCGGTCACCTGCGGGTTGGCGATGCCGTTCTTCTCCAGGATGATCTTGGCCAAGGTCACGTTCTGGATGCCGGGGCCCGAGGCCACCTTCTTGCCCGCCAGCTCGGCGATGCTCTTGATCGGCGAGTCCTTGGGCACCACGAACTCGTCGAGCACCAGCAGGCGGTTGCTCGGGTTGCTGCAGATGATCTTGAACAGGTTCGGGCTGGTGATCTCGGCCAGCGCCAGCGCGGCCGATGCGGTGCCGTTGGCCGAGCCGTGGATGCGGCCGGCGATCATCGCCTCGGCCACCTGCTGCGCGCTGGCGAACTTGACGCCCTCCACCGGCAAGCCGGCTTCCTTGAAGATGCCGCGCTCCAGGCCGACGTACAGCGGCAGGCCCGAGGCAATGGGCCAGTAGCCGATCAGGATCTTCTCGTCGGCGGCGTGGGCCTGGCGTGTCAGGCCGACCAGGGCGGCCGAGGCGGCGGCCCACAGCACCTGGCGGCGGGAGGAGATGACGGGATCGGTCATGGTCGGTTCCTTGGGGGTGAGGTTCACAGGCCGCGCAGTGCGGCGATGACGGCGGTGGAATCGGAGACGGCGCCGAACACGCCGCCCTGCATCTGGATCATCTTCAGCGCGGCGTCGTGGTTGGCGCGGTCGGTGGCGCCGGTGCAGTCGGCCAGCATCACGCACTCGAAGCCGCGGTCGTTGGCCTCGCGCATCGTGGTGTGCACGCACACGTCCGTCGTGATGCCGGTGAGGATCAGGTTGCGGATGCCGCGCGTGTGGAGGATCAGCTCCAGGTCGGTGGCGCAGAACGAGCCCTTGCCGGGCTTGTCGATGATGGGCTCGCCGCTGAGCGGGTAGAGCTCGGGGATGATGTCCCAGCCCGGCTCGCCGCGCACGAGGATGCGGCCGCAGGGACCGAGGTCGCCGATCCCGCGGCCTTCGGTGCCGATCTGCTGCGAGCGCCAGCGCTTGTTGGCCGGCAGGTCGCTGAGATCGGGGCGGTGGCCTTCGCGGGTGTGGATCACGTGCATGCCCACCCGCCGCGCATCGGCCAGCAGCGCCATGATCGGCGCGATCGGGGCCCGGGTGAGCGACAGGTCGTAGCCCATCTTGTCCACGTAGCCGCCGACACCGCAGAAATCGGTCTGCATGTCGATGATGACCAGGGCGGTGTTGGCCGGCCGCAGGTCACCGTCGAAGGGCCACGCGTAGGGCAGGGAGGCGATCGTCGTCATCGGGCAGGCTCCAGCAGGTTCGTGTTCACCGTGACACCCCCAGCTCCATCGGTGCGCCCTTGATCGAGCGCTTGGGTGAACAGGTGGCCACCAGGATGGCCAGGGTCAGGGCGTAGGGCACGGCATTGAAGAGGTAGTAGCCGCCGCTGATGCCCACCGATTGCAGCGCCGGCCCGATCGCGCCGGCGCCGCCGAACAGCAGCGCGGCGCCCAGGCAGCGCCACGGGCTCCAGCGCGCGAAGATCACCAGCGCCACGGCGATCAGGCCCTGGCCGCTGGACAGGCCCTCGTTCCAGCTGCCGGGGTAGTAGAGGGACAGCGACGCGCCGCCCAGGCCGGCAATGAAGCCGCCGGCGGTGGTGGCGGCGATGCGCACGCCGTTGACCGAGTGGCCCAGCGCGCGCGCCGCGTCGCTCGAATCGCCCGCCATCCGCACGATCAGGCCCCAGCGGGTGTTCGCCAGGCCCCAGGCCAGGGCGCCGGCCAACAGCACGCCGAGCGGGAACAGCGCGTTGACCGACAGGGCGCTCTGCACGCTGGGCGATGCACTCCAGGCACCCAGCGCCAGCGAGGGGATCTGCGGCGCCTGCGGCTGGATCAGAGGCTTGCCGAGGTAGAAGGCGAGCCCGGCGCCGAGCAGCATCAGCGCGATGCCGGTGGCGATGTCGGAGACCCGGGGCAGCGAGCACAGCAGGCCGTGCAGCAGCGCCAGCGCGGCCCCGCTGCCGCCCGCCAGCAGCACGCCCAGCCAGGGCGAACCGGTCAGGTAGGCGCCGCCGAACCCGGCCATCGCACTGAACACCAACACCCCCTCCAGGCCCAGGTTGATGCGGCCGGATTTCTCGGTCAGGCACTCGCCCAGGCTGACGAACAGGAAGGGCGTGCCGACGCGCACCGCGCCACCGACGATGGCGAGCAGCAGGTCGAGCCAGGCGTCGCCGCTCATGTCGCCACCTTCCCGGTGGCAGGCAGCAGACGCAGCCGCGGCATGGGCAACTGGAACAGCCTGCCGCGCAGCGCCTCGGCCGCCAGGATGAAGACGAAGGCGAAACCCTGCAGCACC
>JADMKA010000119.1 GCA_018780145.1 Vitreoscilla sp.
ATCTCGCGCACCACCAGCGGCGCCAGGCCCAGGCTGGGCTCGTCGAGCATCAGCACCTTGGGCCGGCTCATCAGCGCACGGCCCACCGCCAGCATCTGCCGCTCGCCACCGGAGAGCGTGCCGGCCAGTTGCGCCCGCCGCTCCTTCAGGCGCGGGAACAGGGTGTAGACCTCGTCCAGGGTGCTGCGCCAGCCGGCCACCCGCTGCTTCATCGGCCGGAAGCCGCCCAGCACCAGGTTGTCCTCCACCGGCATGGTGCCGAACAGCTCACGCTTCTCGGGCACCAGGGCCAGGCCCGCCATGACCCGGTCTTCCAGCGTGGCGGCGGTGACATCCACACCGTCGAAGACGATGTGCCCGCGGGCCGGCAGCACACCCATCAGGGCGTTCAAGGTGGTGGATTTGCCGGCCCCGTTCGGGCCGATCACCGTGACCACCGAGCCGCGCGGCAGCGTGAGGTTCAGGCCCGACAGCACCTCGGCCTTGCCATAGCCGGCGTGCAGGCCGGTGACTTCGAGAATCGCGTGGGCCATATTCAATGTTCCGTTCCGAGGTAGGCCGCGCGCACCACCGGGCTGGCCTGCACCTCGGCTGGTGTGCCGGCGATCAGCCTGGTGCCGAACTCCATCACCACGATGTGGTCGACCAGGCCCATGACGAAATCCATGTCGTGCTCGACCAGCAGGATGGACAGGCCCTCGGCCTTCAGCTGGCGCAGCACATCGGCCAGGGCCTGCTTCTCCTTCAGCCGCAGGCCGGCGGCAGGCTCGTCGAGCAGCAGCAGCGCGGGGTCAGTGCACAGCGCACGGGCGATCTCCATCAGGCGCTGCGGGCCCAGTGCGAGGTTGCCCGCCAGCTCGTGCATCTGGCCCACCATGCCGATGCGCGCGAGCTGGCGCTCGGCCTCGGCGAACAGGCGCTTCTCTTCCTCCCGGTCCAGCCGCAGCATGGCCTTGAGCGTGCCGCTGCCGGTGCGCAGGTAGCCGCCCAGCGCCACGTTCTCCAGCACGGTCATTTCGGGGATCATCTTGACGTGCTGGAAGGTGCGGCTCATGCCGCGCCGGGCGATCTCGCGCGAGGCCAGGCCGCCGACAGCCTGGCCGCGGAAGCTGACCTCGCCGCGGGTCAGCGAGAGCACCCCGGTGATCAGGTTGAAGGTGGTGGATTTGCCCGCGCCGTTCGGGCCGATCAGGCCCATGATGTCGCCAGCGTGGATCGTGAAGCTCACGTCGTTGACAGCCACCAGGCCGCCGAACTCCTTGCGCACCGCCTTCACGTCGAGCAGCAGCGAACCGGGTGCGGGCTTGTCGCGGGCGGGCAGCGGTGCGGCATCCGCCCAATCGCGCACGCGTTTCGGTGCGGGCAGCCAGCGCTGCACGAAGGTCCACAAGCCATCGGGTGCGTACTTCAGCACCAGGATCAGCACCAGGCCGAAGACGATGACCTCGAAGTTGCCGCTGGTGCCGATGAGCTGCGGCAGCAGCACTTGCAGCTCGTCCTCGACGATCTTCACCACCGCGGCACCGGTGAAGGCACCCCACACGTGGCCGACACCACCCAGCACCGCCATGAACAGGAACTCGATGCCCTTGTTCAGGCCGAAGGGCGACGGGTTCACCGTGCGCTGGAAGTGGGCGAACAGCCAACCCGAGACCGAGGCCAGCATGGCCGCCAGCAGAAAGGCGGTGAGCTTGTAGCGGAAGGTCGAGATGCCCATGGCTTCGGCCATGGTCGAGCCGCTCTTCAGTGCGCGGATGGCCCGGCCCGGCCGCGAATCCAGCAGGTGCGTGATCGCCAGCGCCGCGGCCAATGCCACCACCCAGATCAGCCAGTACATCTCGCGCCCGCCGGCCAGGCTGGCACCGAACAGGGTGATCGGCGGCACACCGAGGATGCCGTCGTACTTGCCCAGGAACTCCATGTTGGCCATGGTGTAGTTCAGCGCCAGGCCCCAGGCGATGGTGGCCAGCGGCAGGTAGTGGCCGGACATGCGCAAGGTCAGCGCGCCCAGCACCAGCGCCACGGCCACCGCCAGCACCAGGCCGATGAACAGCGTCAGCCAGGGCGAGACGCCCAGGCTCACCGACAGGTAGGCCGAGGTGTAGGCCCCGACTCCGACGAAGGCGGCCTGGCCGAACGAGGTGAGCCCGGCCACGCCGGTGAGCAGCACCAGCCCCAGCGAGACGATGGCGTACAGGCCGATGTAGTTGAGCTGGGTGATCCAGAACTCGGGCACCGGCAGCACCGGCACCACCAGCATCACCACCGCGAACAGCGGCAACCAGAACTTGCGCGGAATCATTTCAGTGCTCCTCCCCATGCGGGTCGCGCAGCGAGCGCCAGAGCAGCACCGGCAGGATGGACGAGAACACGATCACTTCCTTGAACGAACTGGCCCAGAAGGAGCCAAAGCTTTCCAGCAGGCCCACACCCAACGCGCCCACCAGGGCCAGCGGGTAGCTGGACAGGCCGGCGAACACCGCCGCGACGAAGCCCTTCAGGCCGATCAGGAAACCGGAGTCGTAGAACACCGTGGTGGTCGGCCCGATCAGCAGGCCCGACAGCGCACCGATGAAGGCCGCCATCGTGAACGACAGGCGCCCGGCGCTGGTCGACGAGATGCCCATCAGGCGCGCGCCGAGCCGGTTCACGGCGGTGGCCCGCAGCGCCTTGCCCCACAGCGAGCGCTCGAAGAACAGCCACAGCATGACGATCAGCGCGATCGACACCGCAAAGACGATCAGGGTCTGGCCGCTGAGCGTCAACGGCCCGGCGGCGAAGCGCTCGTCCCAGAAGCTGGGGTTGCGGAAGCCCTCGGCACCGAAGAAGTACAGGCCCAGGCCGGTGAGCGCGAAATGCACGCCGACCGAGACGATCAGCAGCACCAGCACGCTGGCGTCGGCGAGCGACTCGTAGGCCAGGCGGTAGATCAGGCCACCGAAGGGCGTGACCAGGGCCAGGGTCAACGCCGCCTGCGCCAGCAGCGGGAACTGGCGCGGCGCAGCCCAGATGGCCAGCAGCGAGATCGCCACCGGGTAGGCCGCCGTGAACAGCGTGGACTTGAGCACGCGGGCCACCGGCTGGCGGGCACGCAGGCCGTTCACCAGATCGGCCACTGCCGCGA
>JADMKA010000270.1 GCA_018780145.1 Vitreoscilla sp.
CAGGGAAGTCGGCGCGCAGCGCCGACCGCGGAACCGAAGCGCTGCGGCCTGCCCGTACTCCCCTTTGCCGCGCCAACCGGTGCATACGACGACGGACTTCGAACGGCCGCTCAGGGCCAAGTGCAGTCGATCAGCGTCACCGTAACTTGCGTGCATCTTGAACGCAGCCTCCATAGCATGGACCATTGAGATGAGCACCCTGGTCGCCCAACGCCTGGCCGCCCCTGGCCCGAAGAAGATCCTCGCTTGCGACGGCGGCGGCATCCTCGGCCTGATCAGCGTCGAGATCCTGGCCCGGCTGGAGGGCGAGCTGCGCACCCGCACCGGCCGCCCGGAGCTGGTGCTGGCCGACTGGTTCGATTTCGTCTGCGGCACGTCGACCGGGGCCATCATCGCCGCTTGCATCTCGGCCGGCCTGTCGACCGAACAGATCCGCCGCTTCTACCTCGACAGTGGTGCGGACATGTTCCACCGCGCCAGCGTCTTCAAGCGGCTCAAGTACGGCTACGACGACGAGCCGTTGGCCGCCAAGCTGAAGCGCGAGCTCAACCGTTCGCTGGGGCACGCGCCGGATGCACCGGCCGCCCTGCTGGGCGACCCCGGCCTGCGCACCGTGCTGATGATGGTGCTGCGCAACCACAGCACCGATTCGCCCTGGCCGGTGAGCAACAACCCGCTGGCCAAGTACAACCAGCTTGATCGGCCGGACTGCAACCTCTCTCTGCCGCTGTGGCAGCTGGTGCGGGCCAGCACCGCCGCCCCCACCTTCTTCCCGCCCGAAGTGGTGAGCCTGGCGCCAGGCACCCCGAAGGAGCACACCTTCGTCTTTGTCGACGGCGGCGTCACCACCTACAACAACCCGGCCTTCCTGGCGTTCCAGATGGCCACTGCGGCACCGTACCGGATGAACTGGAAGACCGGCACCGACCAGTTGATGATCGTCTCGGTGGGCACCGGCGGCGCGGCGCGGGCCCGGCCCGACCTGCAGGCCGAGGACCTCTGGCTGCTGGACCATGCCAAGAACATTCCCGGCGCGTTGATGAACGCGGCCAGTGCCGGCTGGGACATGGCCTGCCGGGTGGTCGGCGATTGCCGCTTCGGCGGCGCCCTGGACCGCGAGATCGGCGACATGGTCGCTGCCCCCGGCGAAGCGCCCAGCTCGACCGTGCACAAGCAGTTCGCCTACCTGCGCTACGACCCCGACGTCAGCCGGGCGGGGCTGGACGCGCTGGGCCTGGCCGGGGTGAGCGCCGAGGCGGTGCAGGTCCTGGACTCGATCGAGCACATCGACGCCATCCGCCGCGTGGGCGCCGCCTACGCGGCGCAGGCGGTGCGCGGCGAGCACCTGCGGGGCTTTGCATGACGGGCAAGCTGAACCAGAAGCTGCCCAGCGCGGCCGCGGCATGAAACCGCACGCCTTCATCGCGATGCCCTTCGGCAGCAAGCCGGGGCCGGATGGCGTGCCGATCGACTTCAACCGGGTGCTCGACGAGCTCCTGCGCCCGGCGCTGGAAGCCGCGGGCTGCGAGGTATTCCGGGCCGACGAGGAACTGCGGGCCGGCGACATCCGCACCGACATGTTCCAGGAGCTGCTGGTCGCCGACCTGGTGGTGGCCGACCTCACGCTGGTCAACGCCAATGTCTGGTACGAGCTGGGCGTGCGGCATGCGCTGCGGGCCCGCGGCGTGGTGCTGGCCTACGGGGTGGACCCGGCCTGGGGCCGCGAGGCCGAGAGCGCCAAGGCTTTCGACACCTACACCGAGCGCAAGCTGCGCTACCGCCTGGCCGGCGGCGCACCGGCCGCCGCCATGCTGGCCACCGACATCGCGCGCCTGGCCGAGATGGCACGCGAGACGCTGGCCACCTCGACGCGGCGCAAGGTCAGCCCGGTCTACGCGCTGCTGCCGCACCTGGAGCAGCCGCAGTGGCGCAAATTGCTGCTGGACGGTGAAAACGAATTCAGTGACGCCTACAAGGACTGGGCCCGCCGCATGGAGGTGGCGCGGCAGCGCAACCGCCCCGGTGACATCATGACCCTGGCCGACGAGACCCCCACCCGCGCGCTGGCCCTGGAGGCCCAGCGCGAGGCCGGCAACTGCCTGCTCAAGCTGCAGCAGCCCGGGCTGGCGCTGGAGCACTTCGACGCCGCCCTGGAGATCGAGCCTGGCGACCTCGCCGCGCGGCAGAAGAAGGCCATCTGCCTGGGCCGGCTGGGCCGCTACGAGGAGGCCCGCGAGTGGACGCAAGCGCTGACCGACGACCACCCCGGCGACGCCGAATGCTGGGCGCTGGCGGGCCGCGTCGAGAAGGACAGTTGGGTCGGCCGCTGGCACCCGGCACCGGATACCGGTGCCACCGAGCCCGGCGCGCTGAAGGACGCCGCGGCGCAGGAGGACGCCAGCCTCGGCGAAGCCATCGACCCGTACCGCCGTGCCTTCATGGCCGATCCGGCACACCACTACTCGGGCATCAACGCGCTGCTGCTCACCGTGCTGCGGGCCCACCTTGGAGGTGGCACGCAGCCAGAGCAGACCGAGGCGCTGCTGGGCGGTGTGCGCTGGGCCATCGGCAGTGCCCTGGCCAAGACGCCGCGCGACTATTGGGCGCGTGCCTCGCAGGCGCTGCTGAGCCTGCTGTGCTTCGACGCGGCGGCGGTCCAGCGAGACCACCGCGCCGCCGTGGCGGCGGCCGACCGCGACTGGTTTGCGCTCGACTCCACGCTGCAGTCGCTGAGGCTGCTGCGAGACCTGGGCTTCCGGCCCACCGAGACGGCCTTGGCGCTGGAGATCGTCGAGCGCGAGATCCGCCGCTTCGCGCCGCCCTTCGTGCCGCGCCAGGTGCTGCTGTTCTCCGGCCACATGGTGGACGCGCCGGGCCGCACCGAGCCGCGCTTCCCCCCCGCGCTGGAGGCCGCGGCGGCGCGCGAGATCGGGGCCGCGCTGGACGCCTGGGGGGGCGGCGCCGGCGACCTCGCCTTGAGCCAGTGTGCCGCCGGTGGCGACCTCCTGTTCCTCGAAGCGGCGCTCGCGCGCGGCCTGCGCTGCCAGGTGATGCTACCGTTCGACGAGCCCGAGTTCATCCAGCGCTCCATCCTGCCCAGCCATGAGGGTGCCGTATGGCGCGAGCGCTGGTACGCGGTGCGCGCCCGCCTGGCCGACCCGCCGCGCCTGATGCCCGACGACCTGGGCCCGCTGCCGCGCGGCGGCAACGCCTACGAGCGCTGCAACGCCTGGCTGACCCACACGGCGCTGGCCTGGGGGCCCGACAAGGCGCGCTTCATCTGCCTGTGGAACGGCGCCGGCGGCGACGGCCCCGGCGGCACCCAGCACATGATGAACGAGGTCAAGCGCCGAACCGGCCGGGTGCGCTGGATCGACACCCGGCTCTTGCATTGAGTGGGCACCCGGTGGCCGGGCCGCTCACTTGCACTTGATATGGGCCTGGAACCAGCTCTCGCTGAGCCAGGTCACCGTGGGGTTCGAGATCCAGCGGGCGTTGGCGTTGATGCCCGGGATCGGGCCCCAGGGGGCGACGCCGTTGGCGCCCAGGTCGGCCGGGGTCAGCATCGGCTGCACATAGGGCGGCAGGTAGTTGGTGAAGGCCGCCGGGTAGTTCAGCACCGGTGCGCCACCCGGCGACAGCGGCAGGGCCGGGCTGACGTGCCAGTAGTTGGCAGCCTGGGTCAGCAGGCTGGTGGTGCCGTTGTCGAACTTGCAGCCCTTCTTGCCGCTGATCTTGAACTCGCCCAGCAGGTCGGGGCCACCGCCGCCGACGTCCTGCACCCAGATGTTGAGCCAGTAGTCGTTGTAGTTGGCGCCGGTGGGCGTCTGCGGCAGCCACAGCGTGCTGGTGTAGGTGATCGGCCAGCCCCAGCCGTTGGCGTACTGGTAGCCGTCGCTGGTGACCTGGGTGGTGATGTAGGCCTTCCATTGGTCGTCGCCATTGATCTTGGCGGTGACGATGGTCGACTGGGCCCAGGCCGCGAGCGGCAAGGCGCAGGCGAGGGCGGCGGCGAGCCGGTGGATGCGCAGGATGGACGTCGTCATGGGGGTACTCCTCTCAGACAGTCGATGAACGCCGCGCACGCGCGCCACGGGGCGCCGCATGCGCCTGGCGACTCTATGCCGATCGGAGGCGTCGCGCATTGGGGCCGGCACGCCGAAACCGGGGCCCTGGCACCGAGTGCACCATGTCAGGCTAGGCGGGGTGCGGCCGGCAGCGCGTGCCACAGCGCTGCGAAGAAGTGGCAGGCGCTGCCGCCCAGCACGAACAGGTGCCAGACGAAGTGCCCGTAGCGCACCCGGTGGTCCAGCATGAAGACCACCGCGCCCAGCGTGTAGCTCAGGCCGCCGGCCAGCAGCCACACGAGGCCGGACACCGACATGCGCTGCATCAGCGGCCCGGCGGCCAGCAACGCCAACCAGCCCATGCCCACGTACAGACCGGTGGACCAGCCGGGGTGGCGCAGACGGTCGAGCAGCTTGATCACCACGCCGACGGCGGCTGCCGCCCAGACCACCGTGAACATCGCCCAGCCCCAGCCGCCTTGCAGCACACCCAGCGCGAACGGGGTGTAGCTGCCGGCGATGAAGAGGTAGATCGCCGCATGGTCCATGCGGTTGAGCCACAGCTTGGCCCGGCCGGGCGGCAGCGCGTGGTACAGCGCCGACACCAGGTACAGCAGGATCATGGTGCCGGCGAACACGCTGGCCGCCACCACGTTCACCGCCGTGCCCCGCTGGGCCGCGTGGAACACCAGGATCGGCAGCGAGGCAATGGCCAGCAGGAAGCCCAGGCCGTGGCTGACGGCGTTGGCGATCTCCTCGCCCAGCGTCTGCGGGCGCGCGCGGCGGGTCAGGGTCGAAGCAGCCAGGGTAGGCATGGTGCGAACATGGTAGCGAAGGCCTGTGACAGGACCATCCCACGTCCGGTTCCCAGAACGTGGGGGGCGATCACCTGCCCACGGTCAGGGGTCCAGCGTCACCGCGATATCGACCAGTGGTTGGGCCAACGCGCCGATCAGGCTGGCGCGGCCGGTCAACAGATCCACACGATAGAACTGCGCCACGCCCGCCACATTCATCGAGGCGAAGCCGACATTGGCGGTCGCCATGCCAGCCGTCTTGCGCGAATGGATGTCGAATCCGATGGCCGAATCCGGGTCCACGCCCAGCTTGCCGGTGAGCGTCAGCGAACCGTTGTTGGCCGGCGCCTGCAGCACGGCCTGGTTCAGGTTGGTGTCGAGGTCGACCAACGTGGTGCCGGTGTTCGCATCGAGGTCGTTGTTGGTGTAGGCGATGGCCACGATGCCGGCCGCCGGCACCCCCGGCGTGTAGTTCAGAGACGGGTCGACGAAGGTGACGCGCGGCTCGGGCAGCGCGAAGGGGTGGCGCAGGTTCTGGCCCGTGTCGCTGACGATGCGAAGCGCGTTCGCGGCCGGGTTGAAGTCGATCGCGAAGCGGGTGCCGTCCAGTGCGGTGCTGACCTGCGAGACCTTGGTCGCCACGGCGGCGGCCACGTCCACGGTGTACAGGCCGCCGCCGTTGCCCAGGGCGTAGAGCAGGCCATCCTGCACGCGGAAGTCGATGGCCACGACGGCCGTGTCGGCACCGCCGAGCCCACTGACGCTGCCCACCGACTGGGACTTGCCCGGCTGGCAGCTGCGGAAGCCCACCAGGCGCTGGTCAGCGGTGACGCCGAAGACGGTACGGTTCGGTGTGGAGCCCGCGCCTTGCTGGCCTGCGCAGGTCGTGTTGGCGTGGGCGGCCGGCAGGGCCGCAGCGATGAAGCCCAGGGCACAGGCCGCCTGGATCAGGGTGCGTATCGTCATGTCAACTCCAGAATTCGTGTGGGAGGAAGGGAAGCGTCAGCGAGCGCCGTGGTGCGGCAACCCGGGAGCACTTACGGGCGATCCGTTGAAACGGATGCACCCCCACGACCATCTGGACTATCGCCCGCCGGCCACGTCCAACAAGGCACCGGTGACATAGGCCGCGGCGTCCGACAACAACCAGACGATGGACTCGGCCACCTCCTCGGCCGTGCCCAGGCGCCCCAGCGGGATCAGTGACAAGCTGTTCGCCAGCCGCTCCGCATGCCCGCTGGTGGCATGGATGTCGGTGGCGATGATGCCCGGCCGCACCGCGTTGACGCGGATGCCCTCGGCCGCCACCTCGCGCGCCAGGCCGGTAGTGAAGTGGTCGATGGCCGCCTTGCTCATCGAGTAGTCGAGGTACAGGCCCGGTGAACCCACGCGAGCAGCGGCCGACGACAGGTTGACGATCGAGCCCCCCGCGCCGCCGCGGCGCGTGCTCATGCGGCGAACCGCCTCGCGCGCGCACAGCACGCTGCCGCTGAGGTTGGTGGCCCACATGCGCTGCAGGCGCTGGGCGCTCATGCCCTCGACCCGCGCGGCGACATCCACCACGCCGGCGTTGTTGACCAGGCCGTGCAGTGGCCCCAGGCCGGCGTCGACAGCGGCGAACATCGCCTCGATTTGCGCCTCGTCGGCGACGTCCGCCTGCACCACCAGCGCACGCCGCCCCATGGCCCGAACATCGGCGGCCACGGCCTCGGCGCTGGCCTGGTCGCGGTGGTAGTTGATGGCCACGTTCCAGCCCCGGCCCGCGGCCAAGCGCGCGGTGGCGGCACCGATGCCGCGGCTGGCCCCGGTGATCAGCAGGTTGCGTTCGCTCATCGCGCGTCCCCAATGGCAAGGGCCCTGGCGAATCGCCAAGGCCCTTGCATTGTGGGGGAGGGGCTGCTTACTCTTGCGAGAACACCAGCTTCAGCTCGTAGGTGGTCGGCTTGCCGCCGGCCTCGAACTTCCACTGGGCCAATGCGGTCGTCGCGGCGTCGTTGAAGATCTTCGCCTTGGGCGGCGTCGCTTCGACGATCGCCACCTCGGTCACCGCACCGTTGCCGTCGATCGACAGCTTGGCCTTCAGCACGCCGTCCGTGATGCCCTTGCGGGTGGCTTCGCCGGGGAAATCCGGCGGCACCTTCTTGACGATCTTCGGGGCCGGGTCGGCCAAGGCCGTGGCAGGGGCAACGCTCAGCGTGGCAGCCAGGGACAGGCTCGCGACGGCCAGCAGGCGGGGCAGGTGGAAGGTGGTCATGGTTCGGTCCTTTTGATTCGGTGCTGACTGGCGTACCGGTGGGCTCAGGCGGTCGCGGGGATGCGGAAAAACTCCACGGTCGAGACCAGCCGCGTAGCATTGGTCTTCAGCGATTCGGTGGTGGCGGCCAGTTCTTCGACCAGCGCGGCGTTTTGTTGAGTGGCCTGGTCGAGATCGGCCACGCTGCCATTGACCGAACCGATGCCGGTCTCCTGCTGCTGGCTGGCGACGCTGACCTCCTCGATCAGCTGGCGCACGCCGACGACCTCGTCGACGATGCCGCGAATCCGGGTGCCCACGTCGGCCACCGTCTGGGTGCCCTGCGAGACCTTCTCGGCCGAGTCGTCGATCAGCACCTTGATCTCCCTGGCGGCCGAGGCCGCGCGCGCGGCCAGCGAACGCACCTCGCCGGCGACCACCGCGAATCCGCGGCCCTGCTCGCCGGCACGAGCGGCTTCCACCGCGGCGTTCAGCGCCAGGATGTTGGTCTGGAAGGCGATCCCGTCGATGACCGAGATGATGTCCTTGATGCGGGTGCTCGATTCGGCGATCCGGGTCATCGTCCCGACCAGGCTGTCCACCGATTCGCCGCCTTCGATGACCGCGGTACGCGCTCGGCCGGCCACGTCCGCTGCCTCGCGCGACTTGGCGCTGCTGCCGGCCACGGTGGCGGAGATCTGCTCCATCGCCGAGGCGGTCTGCTGCAGGTTGGTGGCGGCGCGCTCGGTGCGGGCCGACAGGTCGGCGTTGCCGTGGGCGATCTCGTCGGAGCTGGTGGCCACGTCGCGGGCGGCGCGGGTCACGTCTTCAATCACATGGGTCAGGTGGCTCTGCATGTTCTGCATCGCCGTGAGCAACTCGCCGATCTCGTCTTGGGTCTGGACGTCGATTCGGCCGCGCAGGTCGCCTTGCTGGATGTTCTGGGCAGCGTCGATGGCCTGGCGCAGCGGCAGCGTGATCGAGCGCGAGATGGCCCAGCCTGCGCCGGCAGCCAACAGCACGCCGATGCCGCCCAGGGCGATGGCCGTCAGGCTGGTGGTCTGCGCGGTCTTCTGGCCGGCGCTGGCACGATCCTCGGCCTGGTTGGAGATGGTGGCGGCGAGCGCGTCGACCGCCTTCTCGTAGGCGGCCTGCACCGGCCGCAGCTCGATCAGCAGCGAGGTCCGGGCGTCATCCGGGTTGCCGGCATCCAGCGTCTGGAGGAACTTGCCGACGGCCGCGGTGTATTGCGCACGGGTCTCCTTGACCTGGCTGATCACCTCGGTGCTGTCACCCGCGGAGCCGAGGCCGACCAGCTTGGTGAAGGTCTCGTCGCTGGCCGCCAGGTTCTTGGCGATCAGCTCGCGCTGCTTCTTGATCTGGCCGGCGCCGTCGACCAGCAGCAGCTCGCGGCTGGCGCGGGCGATCAGGCTCGCCTGCTGCTCCAGCTGGTAGGCCATCTGGACCCGGGTCAGGTCGATGGTGGCCGTGGCCTCCAGGTCACTGGCCAGGCGGCTGCTTGTTGCCGCGCTGTAGCCACACACGGCCAGCAGAAGCACGATCAAGGCACCGAAGGCCAGCGCCAGGCGCACGCCGATCTTGAGTTTCCACAGAAACGCCACAGGTTTTCCCTCCAACGAATGTCTTAGAACGGCCCAGAGACAGGCCGGTCGAAGCAGTATCGGCGGGGGTTTTGGCGGCTGAAGGGCTGTTTTCGACCGGGAAGACCGCCCAGTTCAGAGCGGGGCGGCCCAGTGCCCGGACTTGCCGCCCTGTTTCTCCAGCAGGCGGATGCCTTCCATCACCATGCCGCGGTCCACGGCCTTGACCATGTCGTAGATGGTCAGCAGGCCGACCTGCACGGCGGTGAGGGCCTCCATCTCCACCCCGGTGCGGCCGAAGGTCTCGGCCTGGACGGTGCAGTGGACGGTGTTCGTGGCGGTGTCCGGCACGAACTCGGCGCTGACCCGGGTCAGCGGCAGCGGGTGGCACAGCGGGATCAGCTCGGCCGTGCGCTTGGCAGCCTGGATCGCGGCGATGCGGGCAATGCCCAGCACGTCGCCCTTGCCAGCCTGGCCGGCCAGGATCATGGCCAGTGTGGCCGGCTCCATGCGGATGGAGCCGGTGGCGCGCGCCACGCGGTGGGTCTCGGCCTTGGCCGAGACGTCGACCATGTGGGCCTGGCCCTGGGCGTCGAAGTGGGTCAGTTCGTCGGACATGTGGGGGTCGAGCGGGCGAAACGCCGGAGATACAAGTCGGTGTCATGATAGCGACGCCCCTCGGCCCGGCGAGGAACCTTTTCCCTCGGGCCCGGGTCGACCTGTCCTGTTTCCTCTCTGCACCCGCCTTGCCCCAAGCACCCCGCCGCTGCACCCGCCCGCTGGCATGGGCCCTGTCGGCCGTGCTGGCCACCACCTGGCCAGCCACCGCCCCCCTGGCCCAGGTGCGCCTGCCCGCACTGGGCGACTCGGTCTCCGAGGAGTTCGACATCCTGGCCGAGCGCCGCCTGGGCGAGCGCATCATGCGCGAGGTCCGTCGCGACCCGGCCTACCTGGACGACCCGGTGCTGCTGGAGTACCTGCAGGGCCTGTTCAACCCGCTGCTCAGTGCGGCCCGCTCGCGTGGCGAGATCGGGCAAGACCTGGACAGCACCTACAGCTTCGAAACCTTTCTCGTCGGCGAGCGGCCCGTCAACGCCTTCGCGCTGCCGGGCGGCTACATCGGCGTCTACCTGGGCCTGATCGCGCTGACCGGCAGCAGCGACGAACTCGCCTCGGTGCTGGCGCACGAGTTGTCGCACGTGACCCAGCGCCACATCGCGCGCAGCATGGTCAACACCCAGCGCCAGAGCATGGCGGCGCTGGCCGGCTTCCTGGTCGGCGTGCTGGCGGCGACGCGCTCCTCCAGCCCCGACGTGGCGCAGGCGGTGGTGATGGGCAGCCAGGCCGCCATGGCCCAGGGGCAACTCAGCTTCTCGCGCGACATGGAGCGCGAGGCCGACCGGATCGGCATCGATCTGCTCGGCAGCGCCGGCTTCTCGCCGGCCGGCATGGCGGGCATGTTCGAGAAGCTGGAGGGCAACTCGCGCCTCAACGACAGCAACCAGTATCCCTACCTGCGCAGCCACCCGCTGACCATCGAGCGCATCAGCGAGGCCCGCTTGCGCCTGCGCGAGGCAGCCACCCCGCCACCGAAGACCTCGGCAGTGCCGCATGCGCTGATGCAGGCGCGTTCGAAAGTGCTGATGGACCGCAACGACCAGGCCTTGCTGCGCCTGCAGGGCCTGGCCGCGCCGGGCGCGCCGATGGCTGATCTGCCTCGGCTGGCCACGCTCTATGCCGGGGCCCTGGCCTCCATCGCGCTGCGCGACTTCGACCAGGCCGAGAGGGTCCTGGACCAGGGCGACGCGCTGGTGGCCGCACGCTTCACCGGGGAGCCCGAGGCGACGCGCCAGTTCGCGCTGTTGAGGGTGGCCATGCTGGGCGAACGCGGCGGGGCCCCGGCGCGCCTGGGCCCGGCCCTGACCGCCGCCTTCATGCCGCTCGCCAACGACCGCTCGCGCCCGGTGCTGCTGGCCCGCGCCCAGGCCGCGCTGGCCCGCCTCCGCAGTGGCGACCCTGCCGCGGCGGGCTCTTTGCGCCAGTCCACCGAGGCGCTGCAGACCTGGGTGGCCGAACACAAGCGCGACGCGCTGGCCTGGCAAACGCTGGCGCAATGTGCCGAGCCGCTGGGCCTGCGCCTGCGCTCGCTGCGCGCCGGTGCCGAGGCTGCGGCGGCGAACGGCGACATCCTCGGTGCGGTGGATCGCCTGCGCGCAGCGCGGCAGATCGCGCTGGACACACGCTCGGACGATTTCGTGGAGGTCTCGGTCATCCAGGCCCGCCTGCGCGAGCTGGAGCGCGACCGGCGCCAGCTGCTGGCCGAGATGCGCGGCGAGCGCAATCCGGAAGACGTGCCCTGATTTGGAACTGGAGCACCCGGCGGCGCGGGTACGCGCCACCACCCGCCGAGCGGGTACGCGGCCGCTTGGGGCGGCCCGGCGCTGGCCGCGTGGATGGAGCACCCGGCGGCTCAGTGCAACGGGATGGGCCCGGTCTCGCGGGTGAGCATGTTGGTCTGGCTGTGGCGGCTCAGCCAATGGTCGAACTCGGGCTCGGGCATGGGGCGGGCGAACCAGTAGCCCTGGCCGTGGTGGCAGCCGAGGGCGCGCAGGAACTCGGCCTGCAGGCGCGTTTCCACCCCCTCGCCGACCACGTTCAGCTTCATTTCCTTGCCGATGCCGATGATGGCCCGCACCAGCGAGGCGGCATCGTCCGGTGAGCGGATCCGGTCGATGAAGCTGCGGTCGATCTTCAGCTCATCCACCGCGATGCGGTCCAGGTAGGACAGCGCCGAGTAGCCGGTGCCGAAGTCGTCCAGCGACAGACGCACCCCCATCTCGCGCAGCAGGCGGATGTTGTCCATCACGCACGGATCCTCGTGCAGCAGGGTGGATTCGGTGATCTCCAGGTGCAGCCACTCGGCGGCCAGCCGGTGCTCGCGCAGGCGGTCGCGCAACGACTCGGGCCAACCGGCGCGGGCGAAGTGGTCGGCCGACAGGTTCACCGCCAGCGGCAACATGGGCTGGCCGCCGCGCTGGCGCCGGGCGAGCAGCTCGCATGCCCGGTTCAGCACATGGCTGTTGATGTCCGGCAGCAGGCCGCGCTCCTCGGCGGCGGGCAGGAACTCGCCCGGCAGCAGCACGCCGCGCAGCGGCCGGCGCCAGCGCAGCAACACTTCGGCGGAGTCGACCGCACCGCTGTCCAGGTCGACCTTGGGTTGCAGCCAGAGCTCGAACTCGCCGCGCGAGATGGCCAGGCGCAGCTCGGCGTCCATGCCGATCAGCCCCTCCTCGGCGGGCGCCATCTCGGGGCGGAAATGGCAGTAGCGGTTGCGGCCGTGGCGCTTGGCTTCGTACATCGCGATGTCGGCCAGCCGGACCAGGCTGTGTGCATCGCTGGCGTCATACGGGAAGCGGCTGATGCCGATGCTGGGGGTGCAGCGGATCGGCCGCCCGTCGACCACCACCGGCTCGCCGAGCGCGTCCAGGATGCGCTGGGCCACGCCACTGGCAGAGGCCTCGTCGATGGCGCGCGGCAGCAGCACGACGAACTCGTCGCCGCCCAGCCGGGCCACCAAGTCCCCGGGCCGCACGCACTGGACGAGCGTGCCCGCCACATGGCGCAGGACCTGGTCACCCACGCTGTGGCCCAACGAGTCGTTGACGTGCTTGAAGCGGTCCAGGTCGATGAACATGACGGCCCCACAGCCGCCCGCACGCTGGATCGAGGCCTCCAGCGCCTCGTGCAACTGGGCCCGGTTGGGCAGCCCGGTGAGCGAATCGTGGGTGGCCATGTGCAGCACCCGCTGCTCCTGCTGCACGCGCTGGGTGATGTCCATGGCCACGCCGGCGATGCGCGAGGGCGCACCCTGTTCGTCCAGGTCCAGCCGGGCCAGCAGGCTCAGGTGGCGGCGCTGGCCACCCAGCTCGGCGGTGGCCTGCAGGCGCAGGTTGCTGGTGTCGCGGCGCTGCACGGCCTGTTGCAAGGCATCCAGCGCGGGCGCGCCCAGGGTGCCGAGCAGGTGCCGCCAGGTGCCCATGTCGAGCCGGCTGCCGCGCTGCATGCCGTGCAGGCGCGCCATCTGGTCGTCGAACTGCACCGCGCTGCTGGCGATGTCCCATGACCACAGGCCCAGCTCGGCCGCATCGGCCGACAGCCGCATGGTGTTGGAGATCTCGCGGATCAGGCGCTCTCGCTGCTCGCGCTCGACCACGTCGCGCTGCAGTTGCTCGTTCTGGATCGTCAGGTGCCGGTCGCGCTCGCTGATGGCCCGGGCCATCTGGTTGAAGGCGTCGGAGAGCTCGCCGAGTTCGTCCTCGCGGCGCTTGCGGACCGGCGGCGCCAGACGGCCGGCGCGGATGGTGTCGGCCGCGCGGCGAAGCTCCTTCAGCGGCTGGGCGATCTCGCGCCGCAGCACCCAGACCAGCAGGCCCAACGCCAGCGCCAGCGCACAACCGCCCGCGGCAATGACACGGCCTGCCGCCGCGATGGCGGCACGTTCGACCAGCGCACGCGGGTACACCGTGACCGTGGACCAGCCCGGCCCGGCAATGCTCGCCAGGCCTAAGTAGAAGCGGCCGTCGGCCGTGCTGATCAGGCGCGGCTTGCCATCGGTGGGCGCCACCGCGGCGCGGATCTCGGCCAGCAGTGGGTCGTTCAGCGTGTCCACCGCCAGCGGCGCCTTGGCGGCCTCGATCTGCTTCATCATCTTCGGGTGGACGATGACCTGGCCGTTCGGGTGCAGGATCAGGCTGTAGACCTCGGCCGATTCCTCGGCCAGGGCGCGGGTGTAGAGCGCGTCCATCGCGACATCCTGGCTGGCGGTGCCGATCCACTCGCCGTCGAGATCCACCGGGGTGATGGTCGAGACCATCCAGATGCCGGCCTTGTCGTCGAAGTAGGGTTCGGTCCACCGGCTCAGGCGCGCCGGGTTGCGGTCAGGCGCCGTGTCGCGCACAGGCGGGTAGTCGACGTTGTTGGTGGTGGCGTCGGCCAGCTGGCCCCAGTTGACGCCGGGCGAGTACATGATCAGCGAGGTGCCCGGCAAATCGATGTAGGCCGCGTAGTAGCGCTGCGTCATCGGCGGGCCCCATTCGCGCAGCAGCGTGAAGGCGCTGACCACCTTCCGCCGCAGGGCCTCGTCCTGCGGCACCTGGGCCCGGATGTAGATGCTGGGCAGGTGGCGGTGGTCGTCGCGCTCGGGGCGAACTCGGGTCAGGCCATCCGCCGAGCGGCCGAACCAGGCGTCGAATTCCTCGCGGGGATCGCTGCGGCCCATCGCGCGCAGGCGGCGCAGCCACTCGTCGCGCAGTGCCTGGGCGTTGTCGCTGGCGAGCACGAAGTTGTCACCGTCTTGTGCGGCGCGGGCCTCAATCGTTTGCAGCAGGCCGCGTTGGGTGGCTTCGAGCACCAGCTGGAAGGTGCTGCGGTAGGCAAACGCCGTGGTTCCGACGATCACCACGGCCATGGCCAGGCCAATCTGGATGGCCACCCGCGAAGACACTGCCAGTCGTCGTGCCAACCTTGCTCCCAACTCCCGTGTTCTGCCGCGCGGCCCGTCCTGCAGAGAGGCCGGCGCCGCCGCGATATTCCGCCGTGCATGGTACAGGCGTCAAGCGACGGTGGCTTCTCGCGTGCTTCTCCCAATGACAACCCGGGCGCCTGCCGCCACAGTGCCACGGCCATGAACCGACGCTTGCCTGCCCCCCTGTTGTCCGCCGCGTTCCTGTGTGCGGTGCTGGCCATTGCCTCCGGCCCGCTGGACCTGCCGGTGCTGAACATCGTGTTCAAGCCGCTGACCACGCTGCTGATCATCGGCTGGGCATGGCAACGCGGCGGCGGCACGGTGAGGCGCTGGGTGTTGGCGGGCCTGGGCCTGTCGCTGGTCGGCGATGTGGCCCTGCTGTGGCCGGAGTCCGGCTTCCTGCCGGGGCTGGTGGCCTTCCTGTTCGCCCACGCGGCCTACCTGGTGGCCTTCACGCGCCACGAGCGCTTCGCCGTCCGCTGGCTGCCGTTCGCCGCCTACGCGGCGGTGGCGGCCGCCGTGCTGTGGCTGCTCTGGCCCGCGCTGCCTTCCGCGCTGCGCGGGCCGGTGCTGGCCTATGTGGCGGCCCTGGCCTGCATGGCCGCCCAGGCCGGCGCCGTCTGGCAGGCCCGGCACGGCACCGCTGGCACCACGCTGGCCGCGCGCGCCGCCGTGGGCGGTGCACTGTTCATGGCCTCGGACGCCACCCTGGCCGTCAACAAGTTCCTGGCGCCGGCGCCGGCAGCCGGGCTGTGCATCCTGGCCACCTACTGGTTGGCACAGGTGGCGATCGCCGCATCGCTGCCCACCGGCGCTTCAGCGCCGGCCGGACGCTGAGATGGGGCACCCGGTGCCGGGGTACCGGCCCCACCCGCCGAGCGGGTGCTCAGCCGGCTTGGGAACGGCCCTGCGCTCGGCTGAGCCCAGCCAAGCGAGGTGTCCGTCGCGTTGATGATTCAAGGGGGGTGAGGCACCCATCCGGGGGATTGATGCGAGCGCACCGCCCGCGCACATGATGGGCGGCCCCCAACAGGGCATTGCGCGATGGCGCCACCCGCGCCGGATCACCTTCACCACCGACATCGAGGAGTGTTCATGAGTTCGATTGCCCGCCGAGGCTTCGTCGCCTCCTGCCTGGCCGCCGCAGCCGCCCTGGCTTGCGCTCCCGCGGCGTTCGCCGACGCCACCGACGACACCCTGTCCCTGCAGGCCGCCATCACCGGCCACACCGACCGCCTGATCATCCAGTACCGCCCCGGCAGCCTGGCGGCCCTGCGGGCTGACCCAAACTCGTTGGCGCGCGCCCATGAGGCCGTGCAGCGCGCCGGCGTCCAGATGCGCTACCTGCGCACCAACGCCCTGGGCGCGCACGTGATGAAGCTCGACCGCCTGCTCGGCGTGGACGACGTGCGCCTGCTGGCAAAGCTGGTGGCCGATGCCGACACCGAGGTCCACTACGCCGAGCCCGACCGGCGCCTGCATGCCCTGCTCACGCCCAACGACACCAGCTACGGCAGCCAATGGCACTACTTCGAGGCCACCGGCGGGCTGAACGCGCCCGCGGCCTGGGACAAATCCACCGGCAACGGCATCGTCGTCGCGGTGATCGACACCGGCTACCGGCCGCACGCCGACCTGGCCGCCAACATCGTCGGCGGCTACGATTTCATCATCGACACCGCCGTCTCCAACGACGGCAACGGCCGCGACGCCAGCGCGCTGGATCCCGGCGACTGGGTCGCCGCCAATGAATGCGGCGGTACCCACGCGGCACAGAACTCCAGCTGGCATGGCACGCATGTGGCGGGCACCATCGCCGCGGTCACCAACAATGCCAGCGGCGTGGCCGGCGTGGCCTATGGGGCCAAGGTGCTGCCGGCGCGCGTGCTCGGCCAGTGCGGGGGCTACACCTCGGACATCGCCGACGCGATCACCTGGGCCTCGGGCGGCAGCGTCAGCGGGGTGCCGGCGAACCCCAACCCGGCGCGCGTGATCAACCTGTCGCTGGGCGGCGGCGGTGCCTGCGACAGCACCTCGCAGACCGCCATCAACGGCGCTCGCAGCCGCGGGACGCTGGTGGTGGTGGCCGCCGGCAACTCGAACGCCAACGCCGCCAACTACTCGCCGGCCAGCTGTGCCGGCGTGGTCACCGTGGCGGCCACCGGCCGCACCGGTGCGCGGGCCTACTACTCCAACTACGGCACGGTGGTCGACGTGGCCGCCCCCGGTGGCGACATGAGCGGCAGCAGCGCCAACGGCGTCTACTCGACCCTGAACACCGGCACGTCGACACCCGGCAGCGACAGCTATGCCTACTACCAGGGCACCTCGATGGCCGCGCCCCACGTGGCCGCCGTGGCAGCCTTGATGCTGGCGAAGAACAGCGCGCTGACGCCCGACGAGATCGAAGCGAAGCTCAAGTCCAGCGCCCGGGCCTTCCCGGGCACCTGCAACCAGTGCGGCGCCGGCATCGTCGACGCCAGCGCCGCTGTCGACGCCGCCACGGGCGGTGGTGGGGGCGGTGGCACCATCCCCGAGGTCGAGCCCAACAACTCGCGGACCTCGCCGCAGACCATCAGCGCCAACCCGGTGACGGTGGCGGGCACCATCGGCAGCAGCAGCGACACCGACTATTTCAAGCTGACCGTCGGCGCCGGCAAGACGCTGACCGCCACGCTGACCCCGAACGTCAACTCGGACTACGACCTGTACCTCTACAACAGCTCGGGCAGCCAGCTGGCCAGCAGCCTGAACGGCACCGGCGCCGTGGACACCATCACCCGAAAGAACACCAGCAGTTCGGCCACCACCTGGTACGTGCGGGTGCGCTACTACTCGGGCGGAACCGGTGCCACCAATGGCACTTACTCGCTGGGTCTCTCCCAGTAGCTGTGGCACCAGGAGGCCGCACTACGCCAAATAGTGCGCGGTCTTGAGCCGGAAATGACCTCATTTCACCGGCCAGTTGGACGAATCACCGGAGGCCCGAGGCGCTCAAGCGCCCCGGGCCTCTCTGCTTTCGTCTGGAGCCGCCGATGCGTTCGACCCCCACCACCCTGCCCGCCTTGGCCCGGCGCCCGCTGCCCTGGGCCGCCGCCGTGTTGCTGGCTGGCGCCGCCCTGGTGGCCCCGCGCGCGCAGGCCGGCGTGGCCGGCACGGGCCTGATCCGTCAGATGGCTGAGCCCGCCGACCCGGTGTTCGCCGTGGCGGCCGGGTCCGCCGAAACCACCGACCGCCTGATCGTCCAGTACCGCAGCAACGCGCCGGGTAACCGGCGCTCTGCGCTGCGGGCCACGCCCCAGGCCCACCAGCGCCTGCAGCTGGCCGGCCTGCAGGCCCTGTCGGTGCACCGCAACGGGCTGGGTGCCCAGGTGCTGCAGCTGAACCGGCCGGCCCGCGTCACCGAATTGGAGGCCGTGGCGCGCCAGCTGATGGCGGACGACCCCAACGTGCTCTACGCCGAGCCGGACCGCAAGCTCCAGGCCCTGGCCACCGCCACGGACCCGCTCTACACCAGCCAGTGGCACTACTTCGAGACGGTCGGTGGATTGAACCTGCCCTCGGCCTGGGACCAGAGCACCGGCGACGGGGTGGTGGTGGCGGTGATCGACACCGGCGTGCGCCCGCACGCCGAACTGGCGGCCAACCTGCTCTCGGGCTACGACTTCGTCACCAGCACCTCGGCCAGCAACGACGGCGACGGCCGTGACAGCGACGCCATCGACCCGGGCGACGGCTGCAACGGCGGGCACAGCAGCTGGCACGGCACCCACGTGGCCGGCACCATTGCCGCCGTAACCAACAACGGCGAGGGCGGGGCCGGCGTGGCGTACGCCGCGAAGATCCTGCCGGTGCGCGTGCTGGGCTGCGGCGGTGGCTACTTCTCCGACATCGCCGACGGCATGATCTGGGCCTCCGGCAGCGCGGTGGGCGGCGTCGCCGCACCCAGCCAGCCGGCCAAGGTGCTGAACCTGTCGCTGGGCGGCCGATCGGGCTGCTCGACCACCTTGCAGAGCGCCATCAACACCGCGCGCAGCAACGGCGCGGTGGTGGTCGTGGCCGCCGGCAACTCCAATCAGGACGCCAGCCTGCACACGCCCGCCAACTGCGCTGGCGTGGTCACCGTGGCGGCCACCGGCCGCACCGGCGCACGCGCCTCGTACTCCAACTACGGTGCCAAGATCGACGTGGCTGCGCCCGGTGGCGACCAGCGCAGCGGCAACGCCAATGGCGTGCTGTCGACCTTGAACGACGGCGCCAGCAGCCCGGGCAACGACAGCTACGCCTACTACCAGGGCACCTCGATGGCGGCCCCGCACGTGGCCGGCGTGGCCGCCCTGATGCTGTCGCGCAACCCGGCGCTGACGCCCGACGAGATCGAGGTGCTGCTGAAGAGCACGGTGCGCAGGATGCCGGTGTCCTGCAGTCTGGGCTGCGGCAAGGGCCTGGTCGACGCCAACGCGGCGGTCGGCGCGGTGTTCGTCGGTGCCAGCAGCGCCAGCCTGGCCAGCGAGACCGAGCCGAACGACACCCATGCGGCGGCTCAGGCGCTGTCCAGCTTCCCGGTGAAGATCAGCGGCACCCTGGCCACCGGCACGGACATGGACACCTACCTGGTCAGCGTCGGGGTGGGCCAGACGCTGACGGCGCGCCTGATCGGCAACGCCTCATCGAACTACGACCTGTTGCTGCGCAACGCAGCCGGCACCACCGTACGCAGCAGCATCCGCGGGGTGGGGATGTCGGACAGCGTCACCTGGACCAATGGCGGCGGCAGCACGGTCAACATGTACCTGCGGGTGAAGCGCGTGGCCGGGCTCACCGGCAGCGCCGGCACCTACACCCTTGAAGTGAACCGTTGAGGCGCCCTACATGCCCTTGAAGAGGTGGGTGTAGCTGCGGCTGACTTCCAGCTTCTGGTTGTGGCCTTTCACGGACACGATCTGGCGGCCGCGGAAATCGCGCGAAACCGCCGCGATGGCGTTGACCGCCACCAGCGTGGAGCGGTGAATCTGCCAGAAGCGCTCGGGGTCGAGCTCGTCGACCAGTTCCTTGATGGGCTTGCGGATCAGCGCCTCGACCTGCAGCGTCTGCACCCGGGTGTACTTCTCGTCGCTGATGAAAAACAGCACGTCCTCGACGGGGATCATCTGGATGGCCGAGCCCACCGTGGCCTGGATCCACTTCAGGTAGGCCGGCCGGCTGCCGCTGGCCTGGCCCAACCGGTGCAGCAGTTGCTGGATGGGCAAGGACGATCCCGCCACCGCCTCGGCGGACTCGGGTGAGCGACGTGCGGCCAGCCGGGCCGACAGGCGTTCGACGGTGAGCTTGAGCCGGTCCCGCTCGGCGGGCTTCAGGATGTAGTCGGCCGCACCCTGCTCGAAGGCCTCGACCGCGTACTGGTCGTAGGCGGTGATGAAGACGATCTCGGGCAGGAAGCTGTCGTCGTCGACCTCCATTTGCGCGATCTGCCGGGCCGCGTCCACGCCGGTCATGCCGGGCATGCGGATGTCGAGGAAGACGACGTCCGGCCGGTGCAGCTCGACCAGTTCCACCGCCTCGGTGCCGTTCTTGGCCTCGGCCACGATCTGCAGCTCGGGCCAGGCCTCGGCCAGCCGGGCACGGAGCTGGTCGCGCATCAGGCGCTCGTCGTCGGCGAGCACGGCGCGGGGCGCGGGGGTGTCGGGAGTGGAGCTCATGGCGAGATCGTAACGGCAGCGTCAGGCGAACGGGGTGGCGTTGTCGGTGTGCTGGCCCACCACGGGCACTTTCGGGGGCGCCGATGGGGCCGCGGGCATCGCGGTACCCACAGGTCGGCGGGGCCTCACCGCCCACCAGACCAGCAAGCCCAGCAGGATCAGCGGCGAGCCCACCAGGGCCAGCGCCAGGGCGGTCGCCAGCAGCGCCGCCACCAGGCCCAGGCCGGCCAGCACCAGCGGCAGGCCCACGCCCAGCAGCAGGGCCATCGGAACCACCAGCAGCACGATCAGGGTGGCCAGCACCACACCGCCGATCGCCAGGAACCAGTGGCCGGCCTGCAGGGCGTGCAGGTCCACCTGCTCGCCATCGACAGTCACCAGCAGATCGCCGGGCAGGTGGTTCAGGGCCACCACCAGGCTGATGGCCGTGACCGCTGCCATCACCACCGCCGCGGCCAGCACCAGCCAGCCCAGCGCACGCCAGAACGAGAATCCACCTGTCGCCATCGTCGCTCTCCCCAGTGTGATCAAGCCTTGTCGGCACCCACCGTGCGGTAGGGCACGGTGACGGTGACCACGGTGCCGCTCGGGCTGTTGGCGGCCACCGTCAGCGAGGCCTTGCCACCATGCAGCAGTTGCAGCCGTTCGCGGATGTTGGCCAGGCCGACTCCGGTGCCGGCGGTGCCACCGTTGCCGAAGCCCACGCCGGTGTCGGCCACCGTGACCTGCAGCTTGCCGTGCACGATCTCGGCCTTGACGCTGAGCGTGCCGCCTTCGGGCTTGGGCTCCAGGCCGTGGCGGATGGCGTTCTCGACCAGGGTCTGGATCATCATGGCCGGGAACTCGGCGGAGAGCAGGCCCTCCGGCACGTCGATGCTGGCGGTCAGCCGTTCTTCCATCCGAACCTTCAGGATCTCGACATAGGGCCGCACGACCGCCAGCTCGCGGCCCAGGTCGCGCGGGCCGCCGTCGGCGGTGTCGCGCATGGTGGGCATGCTGGCCCGCAGCAGCGCGATCAGGTTCTTCTGCATCTGGCTGGCGCGCGCCGGGTCGGTCTCGATCAAGTGGTCGATGGAGGCCAGGGTGTTGAACAGGAAATGCGGCTCGACCTGGGCCTGCATGGCGGCCATGCGGGCCTCGATGACCTGGCGGCGCAGCGACTCGGCTTCGGCCGTCTCGGTGGCCGCCGCGGCCTTCTCCTCGGCCTGCAGGCGCGCCTTGTAGGTGGCCTTGATCAGGCCCGAGAGCAGGATCCACAGGAAGGCCAGCGAGGGCAGGCTCTCGCCGTACTGCACCCTGCGGTGCGAAACGCGCGGCCCGACCGACAGCGCCTCCTCGATGTCGTCGCGGGCCTGTATCGCGTCGGCGCGGGCCTGCTTGGCGTCTTCGATCGCCTCGACCACGGCGGCACGGGCCTCCTCGATGGCAGCGCGGATCTCCTGCGAGTTGGCGCCCGGAGGCACCGCGATGCGCACGTCCTGGTCGCCGGCGCTGATCTCGACCACCGGCTCGCCGTTCACCCGCACGCTGAAACCGGCGCCGGAGGCGGACGACGCCGCGGCTTCGGCACCGCTGGCCGCGCTGGCGGCCGGGGCCGCCGTGCGCGGGCTGATGCGCACGCCGCGGTGGTCGATCGAGATGTCGACGCCCTCGCCGCCGTCCTTGCCCCCGGAGGCCGGCTTGCCGATGTGGATGCCCGGCAATGACCGCTCGCCACGGGGCGGCGCGGGCATCTCAGGCGTCTCCGGGACCTCGGGCAGCGACAGGCGCAGGTTCGGCCGCTCGGTGATGGTCTCGGTGTAGGTCCAGGTGAAGGGCGGCAGGTTCTGCAGGATGCCGGCGAGCACCATCAGCACCACGGAAAGCAACAGGAAGCGCGGCCAGCTGATGCTGACCAGCCAGGTTCCGTAGGCATGGAAGGCCCGGACACAGGCCGACGCAAAGCGCTGCCAGCGGCTGGCCCAGCTGTCGGGGGAGGGGGTGGCGAGGCTGCTCATGATCGGGCGGGGTACTTCAGTGCAGGCGGCAGGGACCGCGATGCTTTGCACTCTACCGACGCCCGGCGCGGACGCCAGCGCCCCGCGATGGACGCCCGCGTCGCATTGACAGGCTGCACCAGCACCGGACAGCCGGAAAGCCAGGGTGCGCCCGCTCGGCGGGTGGGGCCGGAACTCCGGCACCGGGTGCCCCACCTCATCGGCGCTCGACGATCACCGGCACCAACGCCAGCCCGGCGCGCACCCGGTCGGCGGCGTCGCGTGCCTGCTCGCGCGAAGCGTAGGGGCCGGCCTGCAGGCGGTGCATGCCGCCCTCGGCAAACACCGCCAGCAAAGGCGCCAGCCAATCCAGCTCTCGGGCCACCCGCTGCTGGAAGCTGTAAGCGCCGGCACCCTGGCCGAAGGCCCCGAGCTGCAGCCAGAAGCCCGAGGCCGCCGGGGTGTGCGCGCGGGCGGCCGGGCCTGGCTGGGAGGGGGGCTCCGCCGGGGCAACGGCAACGGGGACGGGCTCGGTCGTGGGGGCCGCAGGCACGAGGACGGGGATCGGATCCGCCGCGGCGGCAGGCGGCGCCGTAGGTGTGGGCGCCGGCACCGTCGGCACCGGGGCAGCTTGCGCCAAGGCCGGCTGCTCGCGCCGGTCCCAGCGGCCGGCACGGATGTCCTCGTGGGTGATGCGCTCCAGCTCCACCGGCGCCACGCCGTTCTGCACCCCCAGCTTCACCGCCGCGGCGTAGGACAGGTCGATCACCCGGCCGGCGGCGAAGGGCCCGCGGTCGTTGACCCGCACGATGATCTCGCGGCCATTGGCCGGGTTGCGCACCCGGGCGTAGCTGGGGATCGGCATGGTCTTGTGCGCCGCCGTCATGGCGTGCATGTTGTAGACCTCGCCGCTGGCCGTGCGGCGACCGTGGAACTTGCGGCCGTACCAGGAGGCCAGGCCACGTTCGACGAGCGGCGGGTCACCGGTCAGCGGCACGTAGCTTTCGCCCAGCACCTCGTAGGGTTTGTTCGGCCCGCCCTGTCGGATGGGCTCGACGCGCGGCTGCGCGTCGGGCAGCGTCAGCGGATCGGGCGCGGGGTTGTCGGCGCTCGCCAGCGGCGGGCCATCGGCGCCGCGCGGGATGCGAGACGAAGGGGGGGAGGTGGTGGAACAGCCGGCGAGCACCAGCCCGACCAGCCAGGCCGCGGCCAGCAGCACGCGGTGGGGGCGATGGCGCGCCCGGCTGGGATCGAACCAGCGGCCCCTGGCTTCGGAGGCCAGTACTCTATCCACTGAGCTACGGGCGCCATGCATGGAAGAGGGCGGATTCTAGCAGCCGCCCACCGCGGCCCGCGGGCTCGCCGGCCGGGCCGGGGGCGCTGGCTATAATTCGCCGGTTTTGCCGAGCGGGGTTCCCGCACGGTGCCCTGTCTTCACGCCCAGCGACCGAGGAATTCATGAGCGACGCTCACGACGCAACCCACGACGGCCCCCACGAAGGCCCGATCAAGACCCCGAAGCAACTCGTCTGGGCCGTGGTGGCCTCGTTCGTCGTGCCCATCATCGTCATCATCATGCTGACGCAGTTCGTCGCCATCGGCAGCAAGGAAGGCGCCGGCACGGCCGCAATGGAAGCGGAGGCGGTCGCGCGCCGCATCCAGCCCATCGGTGCCGTCGAGATCAAGGACGCCTCGGACACCGCCTCGCTGAAGACCGGCGAGCAGGTCTACCTGGCGGTCTGCTCGGCTTGCCATGCCGCCGGCACGCTGGGTTCGCCCAAGTTCGGCGACGAGGCCGCCTGGGGCCCGCGCAACAAGACCGGCTACGAAGCGCTGCTGACCTCCGCGCTCAAGGGCAAGGGCAGCATGGCGGCCCAGGGCGGCGGCGATTTCTCCGACTACGAGATCGGCCGCGCGGTGGTCTACATGGCCAACAAGGCCGGTGCCCAGTTCGCCGAGCCCAAGGCCCCGGCGGCGGCGGCCAGCGCCGCACAGTAAGCGTCGGCCGTCAGGCCAGCACCACGAAAGCCGCCTGCGGGCGGCTTTTTCACGCCCGCGCCGGGCTGCGCACGAACGCGAATCGGCCGGGCAGGTCGTCGAAGGCCACCTCCGCCGCGGCCCATAGCCCGGCTTCGACCGCGTCGGCCGCCACGCCGGTGTCCAGCGTGTGCACCAACCCCAGGCCCAGGTCGGTGTCCAGGAACAGGCGCCCGGATTCGTCCAGCCAGGCGGTGCGGAACCGGGCCTCGCGGCCGGTGTGCGAGGCGATGGCCGGTGCCTCGCCAGGCCGGGCCGTGAGGCGCCAGACCCAGGGCGCAGCCTCCAGCTCTACATAAACACGCTGCGGGCCGTTCTGGAAGAACCAGCAGCCGGCGGCATCCGCCTCGTAGTTGCGGCCGATGAACTCGCGCAGCTTCTCGTGCAGGATGCGGCTGCCCTTGGGGTGCGGGAACGGGCCGGCGGCCTGGATGCGGTCGTCGCGCATGTACCAGTCGCCGCGCGCGTCCAATGCCAGCCAGCCGGTGCAGTGCGGCACGTGGGGCCACTTGGCCAGCGCCGCCTTGACGATGTCGTCCATGGGCCGACCTTACGCCGGCGCGCGCAGCCAGTCCACCACGGCCTCGGGCATGGCCCGCACATGGCCCGGGAAGCGGCCGCTGGGAAAGCCCACATGGCCGCCGTGCGCTGGCTGCCAGAGGGTCACGCAGCGCCCCACGTCGCGCACCACGGGCAGGCTGGACGCCGGCACGAAGGGATCGTTGCGGGCGTTGAGCACCAGGGCCGGCACGCGGATGCGGGCCAGGTGGGGCTTGGCCGAGGCCCGGCGCCAGTAGTCGTCGGTGTCCTTGAAGCCGTGCAGCGGGGCGGTGAACAGGTTGTCGAACTCGTACAGGTCGCGCGCCGCCATCAGGCGCTCGCGGTTGAACAGGCCCGGGTGCTGTGCCCACTTGGCCAGCGCCTTGGGTTTCATGCTGCGCAGGAACATGCGGGTGTAGACCTGCCGGTTGAAGCCGCGCCCGATCGCATGGCCGCCAGCGGCCAGGTCGATCGGCGAGCAGACAGCGGCCACCGCGCGCACCGTGGCCGATGCGCCGTCGCCGGCCTCCTCGGCCCAGCGCAGCAGCGCATTGCCGCCGAGCGAGACGCCCACCGCGTGCAGCGCCTGCCCCGCGCGCTGGCGCAGGCCATGGAGGATCCAGCCGATCTCCTCGTGGTCGCCCGAGTGGTAGGCCCGTGGCGCCAGGTTCAGTTCGCCCGAGCAACCGCGGAAGTGCGGCACCGCGTAGTTCCAGCCCAGGCCGTGGGCCACGTCGGCAAAAGCCTGCGCGTAGTGGCTGCTGGAGGAGCCCTCCAGCCCGTGGAAAAGCACCAGCCAGGACGCCTCTCGCCGGGCGGAAAAGCGGAAGTCGACATCGACGAAGTCTCCGTCCGGCGTCGCCCATCGCTCACGCTGGTAGACCGGCGGCGGGCCCTGCACGCGGCGGGCGTACAGCGCGGCCCAGATGGTCTGCGCATGGCCGCCGGGCAGCCAGCGCGGCGCACGGTAACCCCCGGTCGCCATCAATGCAGGACCGAAGGGGCCTCGATCAGCTCGGCCGGCTCGTTCGGCGAGCCGGGGCTGGCATGGTGGGCGACCAGGCGCCAACCATGTGTCGTCTTGAGGAAGACATTGGTGGCCATGACCCAGCCGGTGCGCGGCCCTTCGGCCGTGCGCAACTCGACCCGCTCGATGACGCTGTGCATGGCCGCGCTCAGCGCATGCACGCGCCGCACGTTCTCCGGGTGGACCTGCACCGCCCCGTTGGAGAACACCGCCTCGAACGCCGCTCGCACCGCCGCCGCTCCGACCAGGCGCGGGCCACCGGGATGGACGCAGACGATCTCTTCGTCCTCGGCCCAGACCGCCATCAGCTTGTCGAGGTCGGCCTCGCGCAGCGCGTCATAGAACTGCTGCTCGACATCGTCGGGCGAGGCCAGCAAGGCGGCCTTGGCGGGGGTGCGTGGCATCGTCAGCGGAAGACCACGGTCTTGTGGCCGTTCATCAGCACCCGGCGCTCGACGTGCCAGCGCACCGCGCGCGCCAGCACCACGCACTCGACGTCGCGGCCCACCGCGGTGAGATCGTCGGCCGAGGACGCATGGCCGACGCGCTCGACGTCCTGCTCGATGATCGGGCCCTCGTCCAGATCCGCCGTCACGTAGTGCGCGGTGGCGCCGATCAGCTTGACGCCGCGGTGGTGCGCCTGGTGGTAGGGCCGGGCGCCCTTGAAGCCGGGCAGGAAGCTGTGGTGGATGTTGATCGCGCGGCCCTTCAGCCGCTCGCAGAACTCGCCGCTGAGGATCTGCATGTAGCGCGCCAGCACCACCAGGTCGATGCGCTCGGCCTCGACCAGGGCCTCGATGCGCTGCTCTTGCGTGCGCTTGGTGGCGGCGTCGGCCCCGGTGGGCAGCGGCAGGTGGTGGAAGGCGATGCCGTAGCTGTCGGCCAGCGCCGCGTAGGTGGTGTGGTTCGAGACGATGGCCGGGATGTCGACCGGCAACTGGCCGCTCTTCCAGCGGAACAGCAGGTCGTTCAGGCAGTGCCCGTGCTGGCTGACCATCAGCAGGACCCGCGGCCGCTCGGTCATCGCGTGGAAGGTGGCCTGCATGCCGAACTGCTGTCGCACATGGCCGAACAGGCGGTCCAGCGTGGCGACGTCGGCCAGTTGCGGCGGCGCCTCGAAGTGCACGCGCATGAAGAACAGGCCGGTGGCCCCGTCGCCGAGCACGTCGCCGAACTGCTGCGAATCGAGGATGTTGCAGCCGGCCTGGTAGAGCAGGCCGGATACCGAGTGGACGATGCCCTTGGTGTCCGGGCAGGCCAGGGTGAGGATGAATTCGTGCGGGGGCGCCATCGGCTCCGATTGTACGGACCCGCCCCTCAAGCTCAGCCGAGGCGCAGGACCTTCGAGATCGACGGAACACCTTCCGCGTTGAACACGAACACCATGTAGTAGCCCGGGGGCGCGACGGTCTTCGACGACGGCAGTTGCACGTTCAATGTGGCGTCGGCCTGCGTGAAGCCCAACTCGATGAAACGCATGTCGTTGTTGAAGTTGTGGGTGGCGGCGCCGAAACGAACCAGCGTGACCCGGCTGGCGGCCGTCGCGTCGCCCATCACCACCGGCACCGTGGCACCCCAATTGCCGGCCTGCGGCGCGGAGGCGATCACCGGCCGGTCCGCCGGCAGGCCGGAGCCGTCGGCCTTGTACAGGTAGGGCGGGTAATAGATCTCGGCGTTCATCTGGATGATCGGGCCGGGGGCGCCGCCGCCGGCGGTGAGCACGGTGGCGTCGGGCATCAGCATGCTGACCGAGTGGTACAGGCGCGACTTGGCCGCGGTGGCGGTGGTCGTCCAGGTGTTGGTGGCCGGGTCGAAGATTTCAGAGTGGTAGGCCGCCCCGACAAGGTCGTTGCCCGTGGACGAACCGCCATTGACCCAGACCCTGCCGTCGGCGAGCACCGTCGAGAAGCCATAGATGCGGTTCTGCGACAGGTTCGGTACCTCGGTGATCACCGGCGCCGCGCCATTGATGTCGACCACACGGGCCACGGCCTTGTTGCGCAAGGTCAGGATCTTGCCCGGCGCAAACATCGCGGCGGTCTGGAACTGCCGGCTGACCGGCAAGAGGCCGGTCAACTTGGAGACCTTGCCTTCGTTCTTGGTCGACAGGGCGAAGATCTCGCCGGTGTTGTTGAAGATCACGACCCGGCCGTCCGGGCCCAACCAGGCTTTTGGGTAGCTCCAGGCATCGTCGGTGGCGCCAAAGGCCTTGGCGCTGTCTGCCGTGGTCAGGGTGCGCCAGGTGCCGCTGGCGTAAACCTCGGGGATGCTGGCGTAGCTGGCCTTGATCGGCGGCACGTGGCTGCCCCAGCTCTTGTCGGTGCGGCCCCCCATGACGACCTGCTCGTTCTTGTCGGTCGTCACCAGCGTGGCGTACCAGCGCTGGTAGGCCATCGACTGCACCTGCCGGGTGAGCGAGTTGTTCGTCGGGTCGAACAGGTTCACGTCGGCATTGGCAAAGTTGCGGCGGCCGTCCAGGACGCGGTCCCCGCCGACCAGCAGCACCTGGCCGTTGGTCATCAAGGCCTGACCGGCACAGAACAGGTCGGTGGCGGTGGTGTTGGGCAGCAGGAGCATCGACTCGGGCCCGACCCCCAACGCCGGGTCCCAGACGCTGTAGTGCAGCAGGCCGGTCTGCTCGCCGTTGTCGTCCGAGCCATAGCTGAGGACCCGGCCGTCGGGCAGCAACACGGTGTGGATCGGGATGATGGGCCACTCGAAGGCCGGGCCGAAGCTGCCGGACTGCTCGACGCCCGCGCTGCGGATCGGCGCCACGCTGGTGGGTTTGAACCTCGCACTGGCCAACCGAGCCGGCCGGCCCGGGCCGGCACCGCGGTCCACCGGCGCCTTGACGCGGGTGATCCTGTCCTCCTCGGTCCGGAACATCTCTGACTCCGGCACCGAGCCGCCCCAGGCGGCCAGCAACACCACCGCAGCGGCCACGGCGGACACCCGGCGGGCACCGCTCAGCAGGCGGCTCGTGTTCGTAGCATGGCTCATGTCACGTCTTTCCAGGCAATGCATATGCGATTCTGCTGATGTTACGGAGCGTGTCGCCGGGCGCCATCCCTCGATTGGCCTTTCGTGAGCATTGCTGATGTATCGCAAATCGCCCCGGCCCTGCGGGTTGGGCCTGGAAGCCGGCTCAGCCTAGGCGCAAAGCGCAGCGATA
>JADMKA010000261.1 GCA_018780145.1 Vitreoscilla sp.
CCCAACACTCCCCTTGTTCCACTTGACTTCAAGCACGGTTACTTCGGAGCGGCCGCGCGCTGGCCGCGCTGCGTGGCGAGCGCCACCCTCAGATCTGCACGCGCGTCCCGAGCTCCACCACGGTGTTGTCGGGCAAGCGGAAATACTCCGCGGCGCTGCGCGCGTTGCGGCTCAAGGCCGCGAACATCCGCTCGCGCCAGCCGGCCATGCCAATGCCGGGCGTCGGCACCACCGTCTCGCGGCTGAGGAAGTAGCTGGTCTCGAAGGCGGGCACCTTCAGGCCCTGGGCCTCGGCCAGGGTCAGGGCCTGCGGCACGTCCGGCGTGTCCATGAAGCCGAAGTGAAGGGTCACGCGCCAGAAGTCGTTGCCCAACCCCTGCACGCTGACGCGCTCTGCCGGCGGCACCCAGGGCACCTCGTGGTAGTTCACGGTCAGGATCAGGTTGCGCTCGTGCAGCACCTGGTAGTGCTTCAGGTTGTGCAGCAGGGCCTGCGGCACCATCTCGGGGTTGGCCACCGGATAGACCGCGGTGCGGCCACTGCGCTGCAGGTCGGACGGATCCAGGCTGGCGATGAAAGGCGCCAGCGCCAGGCCGTCACGCTCGATGCTGTCCATCATCTGGGCTCGGCCCCGGGCCCAGGTGCTCATCAGGGTGAACAGGCCCAGCCCAAGTGCGAGCGGGAACCAGCCTCCGTCGAACAGCTTGACGGCACAGCCGGCGACCAACACCGCATCGACGGCGAGAAAGAACAGCGTCGCGCCCCAGGCCACCGGCGCCGGCAGGCGCCAGCTCTCTCGCACCACGAAGAAGGTCATCACCGTGGTGATCAGCATGGTCAGCGTGACGGCGATGCCGTAGGCCCCGCCCAGTGCCGACGAACTGCCGAAGGCCAGCACCGCGGCGACCACGCCGCCCAACAGGGCCCAGTTCACCGCCGGCATGTAGATCTGGCCGAACTCGCGCGCCGAGGTGAAGCGCACCGTCATGCGCGGCAGGAAGCCCAGCTGGATGGCCTGGCGCGTGACCGAGTAGGCGCCGGAGATCACCGCCTGCGAGGCGATGATGGCCGCCAGCGTCGCCAGCCCCACCGCCGGCAGCACCCAGGCGTCCGGGAACAGGCGATAGAACGGGTTCTCGATGGCCGACGGGTCCCCCATCAGCAAGGCGCCCTGCCCCATGTAATTGAGCGCCAGCGCCGGCAGCACCAGCCCCGTCCAGGCCAGCTGGATCGGCCGGCGGCCGAAGTGGCCCATGTCAGCGTACAGGGCCTCGGCCCCGGTCAATGCCAGCACCACCGCGCCGACCACCGCGAACACATGCCAGCCGCGCTCCGCCAGGAACTGGAAGGCATGCAGCGGGTTCAGCGCTGCGAGGATCGCCGGCTGCTGCGCGATCTGCACCACGCCCGTCACGCCCAGCACCGCGAACCACAGCATGATCACCGGCCCGAAGGCCTTGCCGACCGCCGCCGTGCCGAAGCGCTGAACGACGAACAGGCCGATCAACACCGCGATGCTCAGCGGCAGCACCCAGGCTTCAAGGTCGGGCGTCACCACCGTCAGGCCCTCCATCGCGCCCAGCACCGAGATGGCCGGCGTGATCACGCTGTCGCCATAGAACAGCGTGGCGCCGAAGACCCCCAGTGACAGCAGCGCGAGGCGCAGCCGCGGCCGGTGGGCGACCGCCTGCGCAGCCAGTGCAGTGAGGGCCAGCGCGCCACCCTCGCCGCGGTTATCGGCACGCAGGATCAGGGTCACGTACTTCAGCGTGACCACCAGCATCAGCGCCCAGAAGATCACCGACACCGCACCAATGAGATTCTCAGGCGTCAGGGCCACGCCGGTGGCCGGCGCAAAGACCTCCTTGACGGTGTAGAGCGGGCTGGTGCCGATGTCGCCGTAGACGACGCCGATGGCGCCCAAAGTGGCGGCGCCCAGCGACTGTTTTTGCAGCGTGGTTCCTGTGGTCATGGAGCGTTCCTGTGGTGAGGCTGGCGCCATCGTGGCGTGGCCAGCGTCAGGAACGCATATGGATGTTGGGGCACCCGGCGCCGGGAGTACCCGGCACCACCCGCCGGGCGGGTCACGCGCCCGCTTGGGAGCGGCCCGGCGCTGGCCGCGGTTCAGTCGAGCAGCCGGTACCCGACACCCGGCTCGGTGAGCAGCAGGCGCGGGTCGGCCGGGTCGGCCTCCAGCTTGGCGCGCAACTGGCCCATGTACAGGCGCAGGTAGTGGGTGTGCTCGGTGAACTCGTCACCCCACACGTCGGCCAGCAGTTGCCGGTGGGTGACCACCTGCCCGGCGCTGCGCACCAGGCGGGCCAGCAGCTTGAACTCGGTCGGCGTGAGGTGCACGGCGTCGCCGGCCAGGCTGACGCGGTGAGCCGACAGATCCACCACCAGGCCACCGGCTTCGTATCTCGTCTGGGCAGGCCGGGTCGCCGTGCCGCGGCGGCGCAGGGCGACGCGCAGGCGCGCCAGCAGTTCGGCGATGCTGAAGGGTTTGACCAGGTAGTCGTCGGCGCCGGCATCGAGCAGGCGGATCTTCTGCCCGTCGGCCTGGCGCGCCGAGATCACCAGCACCGGTGTGGCGTCGCGCCGGCGCAGCGTGGCCAGCAGGGTCTCACCGTCGCCGTCGGGCAGGCCCAGGTCGAGCAGCACCAGGTCGGGCGCGGGACGGGCGTGCGCCCACAGCGCCAGGCCCTCGCTGAGGCTGGCTGCGGTGCTGACCTCGTAGCCTTCGAGTGCCAGCGCATCGCGCAGCGTGGCGCGCAGGTCGCGATCGTCCTCGACCAGCAGCACCCGGATCATGCGTGGGCTCCTTCCGGTGCTGGCGCCGGCTCCACCGGCAACCACAGCTCGAAGCTGCTGCCGCCGTGCGCCCGGGCGCGCAACTTCAGCTCGCCGCCATGGGCGCGGGCGATGGCGCGGCAGACGGCCAGGCCGACCCCCGCACCGCGCGTGGCGGGTGCCGCGACGCCGCGCTGGAACACCTCGAACACCCGGCGCCGCTCGGCCGGCGCGATGCCCACGCCACGGTCACGCACCGACATCACCACCTGCGGCAGCGACGAGGCCTCGCCGGGTGCCTGTAGGCGTGCCACCAGCTCCACCGGGCCTTCGCTGTACTTCAGCGCGTTGTCGACCAGGTTGTCCAGCAGTTGGGACAGGAGCATCGCGTCGCAACGCAACAGCGGCAACTGTGGCTCCAGGCGGGCGTGCAAGCGGCGTTGCGGGTCGCGCCGGCGCGCATGGGCCAGCGCCGTGCCGACGATCTCTTCCGCCGACTCCCAGTCCAGCCTCAGTGCCACGCCAGGCGCGTCGAGCCGAGCCAGTTGCAAGGTGTTGTCGGTCATGCGGCTGAGCTGCTCGACCTCGTCGACGATCTGCTGGGCCAGGCGCTCGCGCTGCACCGCCGAGAGCCGCTCGCCCTGCGTCTGCAGAGAAGACGCCGCACCGAGGATCACCGCCAGCGGCGTGCGGTAGTCGTGCGAGATCGAGGCCAGCAAGGCATTGCGCACGCCCTGGGTCTGCGCGAGCTCGCGTGCCACCTCGGTCTGGCGGGCCAGCGCGGCGCGCTGCAGTGCCACGCCCAGCAGGTCGCACAAGGCCTGGGCGCGGGCGCGGTCCGCATCGTTGGCGGATTCGGGGTTGGCCAGGCGGACCAGCGCCGCCCCGTAACTGGCGCCACGCGAGCGCAGCGGCAGGTACCAGGCCGGCTGCTCGCCGTGGCGGCCGGTGCCCGGGCCGAAAGGCTGTGATTGGCGCAGGCACAGCCAGAGGCCGGCCCGCTCGTCGTCGCTCACCTCGCCATGCCACAGCGCCATCTCGGCCACGTCGGCCGGCGGCAGTTCGTCGTGCAGCAGCATCAACGCGGCCGACGCGCCACCCAGGGCAGCCAGCGCCTCGGCGATCGGCTGGGCTTGCGCCGACGGATCGGCACTGTCGCGCAAGGCCTCGCCCACCGCCTGCAGGCGTGCCGCCCAGCGCGCCGCATCGCGCGCGGCGGCCGCCTGCGCGCGCAGGCGCCAGACCAGGCCGGCGATCAGCCAGCTCACCACCAGCATCGCCCCCAGCAGCACCGCATGGCGCTCCAGGTCGACCGTGAAGCTGCCGCGCGGCGGCACGAAGCCCCAGTTGAAACTCAGCATGCACGCCAGGGCGAAGGCGAAGGCCGCCGGCGCGCCCAGCCAGATGCTGGCCAGCACCGAGGCGCTGACGAACAGCATGGCCTGGTTGGCCAGGTCCACATGGTGGTCCAGCACCGTGGCGCCACCAAAGGCCAAGGCCCACAGGGCGAACGCGGCTGCGCCGCCCGCCAAGCGGCTGCGCCAGCTTGCCACCCGGCGGCCAGGCAGGGCCCACAAGGGGTGCGGGAAGCGGCTCATCCGCGCAACGGTAACCGCTCCGGCATCAGGATGGCATCAGGACGGGGGCTCCGCTCAGGTTCCCGGCGCCACCGCCGCCAGCGCCTTGGCAGCCAGCTCGGCGCGAATGCGCTTGAGCTTGTCCTTCGGGTCCTCGTGCCCCTGCGCCAGGTGCAGCTTCATCTCGGCGATGAAGCGGCTGGGCACGCCCGCCACCGTGTCGCGGCCCTTCTTGCGCCGGCGCAGCGTACTGACCACCAGGGTCTTCTGCGCCCGCGTGATGCCCACGTACATCAGCCGCCGCTCTTCCTGCAGGCGCTCGGGAGTCATCTCGTCGTCGTCGCTGCGGAACGGCAGCAGGCCCTCGTTGACGCCTACCAGCACCACGTGCGGCCACTCCAGGCCCTTGCTGGCGTGCAGGGTGGACAAGGTCACCACGTCCTGCTCGTCGCCCCGCTCGGCCAGGCTCAGGATCACGCTGATGCTCTGCGCCACCTCGAGCACGCTTTTCTTCTCGCTCTCGAAAGTGCCGCCTTCCTGGGTGATCTGGCCACCGCAGCGCTTGGCAACCCAGTCGACGAAATCCAGCACGTTGGTCCAGCGCGAGGCGGCGAGCTTCTCGCTGTCCTCGCTGTCGTAGAGGTGCTTCTCGTAGTCGATGTCCTTCAGCCAGGCCAGCAGCAGGGCCTTGGCGTCCTCGGAACCCATCGTGTTTCGGGCCTTGTATTCCAGATCGTTCACGTACCGGCCGAACTCATGCAGCGAGCCGATGGCCTTGGCCGGCAGTGCCGCCGGCAGGCTCTCGGCGAACAGGGCCTCGAACAGGCTGACCTTCCACTTCGCCGCGAACTCGCCGAGCTTGCCGAGCGTCTGGTGGCCGATGCCGCGCTTGGGCGTGGTGATGGCGCGCAGGAAGGCCGGGTCGTCGTCCTGGTTGACCAGCAGGCGCAGCCAGCCGCACAGGTCCTTGATCTCGGCGCGGTCGAAGAAGCTCTGCCCGCCCGAGACCTTGTAGGGGATCTGCGCCGCACGCAGCTTCTGCTCGAAGGCGCGCGCCAGGTGGTTGGCGCGGTAGAGGATGGCGAAATCGGCGAACTTGTTGCGGCCGTCGTCGCCCCGCAGCGCCTGGATGCGGGCCACCGCGCGTTCGGCCTCGTGTTCCTCGCCGTCGCACTCGGCGATCCGCACCGGCTCGCCCTCGCCATGGTCGCTCCACAGCTTCTTCGGGAAGATCTTCGGGTTGCCGGCAATCACCTCGTTGGCGGCGCGCAGGATGGCGCTGGTCGAGCGGTAGTTCTGCTCCAGCGGGATCACTTTCAGGGCCGGGAACTCCTCGGGCAGCTTCTTCAAGTTCTCGATCGTCGCGCCGCGCCAGCCGTAGATGCTCTGGTCGTCGTCACCCACGGCGGTGAAGCGGCCATGCCGGCGCTCGTCCGGGTGGCTGACCAGGGCCTTCAGCAGCTCGTACTGCACGGCGTTGGTGTCCTGGTACTCGTCCACCAGGACATGGCCGAAGAGGTTGCGCCACTTCTCCTGCGCCTCGGGGCAGGTGGTGACCAGCTTCAGCGGCAGGCTGATCAGGTCGTCGAAATCGACGGCCTGGTAGGCCGCCAGGCGCTCCTCGTAGAGCGCCATCACCCGAGCGGCGACCCGCTCGTCGTCGTTGGTGGCCGCCGCGGCGGCGCCCTCGCTGTTCAGGCCCTGGTTCTTCCACAGGCTGATGGCCCACTGCCACCGGCGGGCCAGCGCGTTGTCGGTGCACGCGCCCGCGTCGCGGATCACGCCCAGCACGTCGTCGGCGTCGAGGATGGAGAAGTTGGGCTTCAGGCCCAGCTGGTTGCCGTCCTCGCGCAGCATGCGCACGCCCAGCGAGTGGAAGGTGCTGATCGCCAGGTCCTTGGCAGCACGCGGTCCGACCAGCGCCTTGGCCCGCTCGCGCATCTCCATCGAGGCCTTGTTGGTGAAGGTGATGGCCGCGATCTGCCGGGGCGCCAGCCCGGCCTGCAGCAGGCGCGCGATCTTGTGGGTGATGACACGCGTCTTGCCCGAGCCGGCGCCGGCCAGCACCAGACAGGGCCCGCTCAGGTAGTGGACGGCCTCCATCTGGGCGTTGTTGAGGGCGGCGGGGAGCGGAGCGGACATGGGGCACGGGCCAGGCCGCAGCCGGACAAGGCAGTCCGGCTGGCCAGGCCAGGAGTCACAACTTGTGGGTAGAGAGCAGCAGGCTGGTCTCGGTGTGGGCGATGCCTTCAATGAGGCGGATGCGGCTGAGCACCCGGTCGAAGGCTTCCAGGCTGTCGGCGCGCAGTTCCGCCACGATATCCCAGCGGCCGTTGGTGGTGTGCAGGGTCTGCACCGCCGGGTCGCCCCGCAGTGTGCGGATGACCGCATCCGCCGCGTTTCCTTCGACCGCGATGGTCATCAGTGCGGCAATGCGGTGGGTGTCGGTCTGCGGCTTCAGGCGCACCGTGTAGCCGACGATCGTGCCATTGGCCTCCAGCCGGGCGATTCGGTTCTGCACCGTGCCGCGCGCCACCCGCAGGGTCTTGGCCAGAGAGGCCACCGACGCGCGGGCGTCGGCGCGCAGCAGGCTGAGCAGTTGCTGGTCGGTGTCGTCCATGGTGGCCATTGATCAAATCGCCAGGCAATTCTAACGTTGTGATCAATTGGCTGGGCAATCTGTACAGTCTGCTGCCTTTCCGTTGGCTTTGATCCTGCCGAAAATTCAGGTCAGGGCGCGGCAGGGGGCCGCCGGTCAGCGCCTTCGTGCCCCACAGGCACCCCATTCGAGACAACCTCCGGCCCGCTGCGAAAGACGAGAGTTCAAGATGGTCGACTACATTGGCATCGCCGACATCCAGCGCCTGGTGCACCAGATCGGCGCCGGCGCCTTCATCGAGCGCCTGGCCGGCGAGATCGAAGCCGACTACCGCCGCTGGGCCGATTTCGAGAAGTCCGCCCGCCTGGCCAGCCACTCCGACGTCGGCGTCATCGAGTTGATGCCCACCAGCGACGGCCAGCTCTACTCCTTCAAGTATGTCAACGGCCACCCGAAGAACACCGCCGAGGGCCTGCTCACCGTCACCGCCTTCGGCGTGCTGGCGGACGTGGCCACGGGCTATCCGCTGCTGCTGTCCGAACTGACGGTCACCACCGCGCTGCGCACCGCCGCCATGTCGGCCCTGGCCGCCAAGTGGTTGGCCCGGCCGGCGAGCCGGGTGATGGCCCTGATCGGCAACGGCGCACAGAGCGAGTTCCAGGCGATCGCGTTCCACCGCATCGTCGGTATCCGCGAACTGCGCCTGTTCGATGTGGATGCCGCCGCCAGCGCCAAGCTGGAGCGCAACCTTCGCGCCCTGCCCGAGTTGGCCGACCTGGCGATCACCGTCTGCAGCTCGACGGCCGAAGCCGCCGAAGGCGCCGACATCATCACCACCGTCACCGCCGACAAGCGCAACGCCACCATCATCGAGCCCTCGATGGTGAAACCGGGCATGCACATCAACGGCGTCGGCGGCGACTGCCCGGGCAAGACCGAACTGCACCGCGACATCCTGCTGCGTGCCGACGCCCGGGTGATCGTCGAGTACGAGCCGCAATCGCGCGTCGAGGGCGAGATCCAGCAACTGCCGGCCGACTTCCCGGTGACAGAGTTCGCCGATATCGTGGCCTCCGCCCGCAGCCCCCGCCGCAGCGACGACGAGGTCACGATCTTCGACTCGGTCGGTTTTGCACTGGAAGATTTCTCGGCCCTGCGCTTCGTCCACGCGCTGCTGAACGAACAACGTGACACCAAGCGCCAGATCGACCTGGTGCCGCGGTTGGCCGACCCGAAGGATCTGTTCGGCGGCGTGCTCGGCCAAGCGTCGCCCCAGGCCAAGTTGCGCCGCGTCGCCTGACCACGGCGTACCGGCACAGCTGAAAGGCCCGGCATCGCCCGGGCCTTTCAGCTGTCGAGAAAGCCAGTCTAGAATCTGAGCTATGCGTCGTTGGGTGTTCGCGTTCCTGTTGTTCGTCGTGCCGTTCCAGTTGGTCTGGGGCTCGGCGGCGCCGTACTGTGCGCACGAAGCCAGTGTCTCGGCGAAGAAACACTTCGGCCACCACGAGCACAAGCACCCGGCCGGCGGTGAGGTTGTCTCGGCCACCGACGATGCCGACAACGCCACGGGCGCCTTCCACGCCGACTGCGAGAGCTGCCATCTAGGTTGCTCCGCGTTCATGCCTGCGGTAGCCCACGCAGTCGAAGCGCTGCAGCATGGCAACACCACGGGGCACCCGGAACCCCGCTACGACTCCCACATCCCGGCCGGCCCCCAGCGCCCGGATCGAGCCCATCCCGCTCCTGCCGCGCGATTCGGCGGCGGCGTGGTGATGGTTTCGCTCGCGGACTGACTGACGACATCCCCAAATCGCCCCGAATCGCTTCTGTCGTGAGACCAGAAGGATGATTCGATGCGATTCCCACTCCTGGCGCTGGCCTTTGTGCTGGCTGCCTCGACCGTACCCGCGCTTGCGCAGACCGCTGCGGGCGCAGGCCCGCTGACCTTGGCCGAGGCGCTGCGGCTGGCCGAAGCCGCCAGTCCGGCCCTGCGCGCCCGCGAAGCCCAGTTGACGGCCGCGGAGGGCAGCCGCCGCGAAGCCGCGTCGCTGCTCTTCAACAACCCCGAACTCAGCGTCGAGCGCACGCGGCGCCAGGCCACCGCGGCCAACGGCAGTGCCAGCGAGTGGGGCCTGGGCATCGCCCAGCCGATCGAGATTGGCGGGCAGCAGGCGCGTCGGCGCGAGGCCGCGTCCGCATCGCTGGAGGCCTTGCGCGCCGAGATCGAGGATGCGCGGCGTCAGGCGCGCGCCGAGGCGTCCCTGCGATTCCACGCGGTGCTCGCCGCGCAGCGGCGGCTGCAGGTCGAACAGCGTTCGGTCGAGCTGTTCGACAGCACCGCGCAAGCCGTCGCCAAGCGGCGCAGCGCCGGCGAGGACACACGCCTGGATGCCAACGTCGCCCTGATCGAAGCCGAACGCGCTCGCAATGCGCTGGCGGTGTCGCGGGAGCACCTGCAGGACGCAAAGGGCGAACTGGCGACGGCCCTGCAGCTACCGCCGTCCGCCGTGCCGGAGGTGATCGGTGAACTCGGCCTGCCGAGCGGAGCACCGCTGTCCTACAGCCTCGATCAACTGCTGGCGTCTGCGCAGTCCTTGCCCCGGCAGCGTGCCCTGGCGGCACGCGAAGACGCCGCCCGCGCGCGGGTCGGCGTCGAACGGGCGAGCCGCTACCCGGACGTGACGGTCGGACTGAGTGTCGGCCGCGAGGGCTCGGGCGATGGCCGCGAGCGGGTCACGACGCTGTCGATCTCGGTGCCGTTGCCGCTGTTCAAACGCAATGACGCAGCCATCGGCCAAGCCTTGAGCGAAGCCACCCAGGCGGAGATCGAACGCGCCGCAGCGGCGCGCGATGGCCAGGCCCAGGTGCGGCGGCTCTGGAGCCGCCTGGACAGCCAGCGCGAGCGCGTGGCACGCCTGCAACGCTCGATGGTCGCCGCCTCGACCGACAACCAGCAACTCGCCGCCAAGTCGCGGCAGGCCGGGCAGATCGGCCTGCTCGACCAACTCCTCGTCAACCGCCAGGCGCTGGACGCCGAACGCGACCTGAACGACGCGCTGGCCGAATTCCACATCACTCGAATCGAACTCGAAAACGCGGCCGGCTGGTCGCAGGAAGGAACTGCACGATGATCACGCTGCACGACGACGCGGGGCGTCCGAAGCGCCTGGCCGGGCTGGCGACGAACGTCGCTCTGGCACTGGCCGTCGCCCTCTCGCTCGCCGCCTGCGGCAAGGGCGGAGCCAAGGACGAGCCTGCCGCCAAGGGCGACAAACATGCTGAACAGGCCGGCGAAAAGAAAGACGAGCACGCCGAAGGCGCCGAGGAACTGACCCTCACGTCCGAGGAAGCGGAACGCGCCGGTGTGAAGGTCGAGGCGATCAAGTCCGAGGCACTCGGCGAAACGATTCAAGTGACCGCCACGATCCGGCCCGACCAGGACCGCCTCGCCCGCGTCGCGCCGCGCATCGAAGGCCGCATCACGTCTGCGCCGGCAAAGCTGGGCGACCGCGTGCGCGCCGGGCAGACGTTGGCCACGCTCGACAGCGTCGATGTCGGCGAGGCCCACGCCACGTGGACCCAGGCCCAGGCTGAACTGCGCATCGCTGAAGCCGACTTCAAGCGCGCCGAGTCACTGAACGCCGAGGAGATCATCCCGCGCAAGGACTTCCTGCGCGCCCAGGCCGATCGCGACAAGGCGGCCGCCGCCGTGCGCAACGCGTCCGATCGCCTGCGCCTGCTCGGCGGCGCGCAGGTGGCCAGCGGCAGCGCCGTGGCCGGGTTCGCGGTCACCGCGCCGTTTGCCGGCACCGTGATCGAGAAGAAGGTGACGCTGGGCGAACTGAGCAGCCCGAGCGAGCCGATGTTCACGGTTGCCGATCTGAGCCGGGTCTGGATCCAGGCCGATCTGCCCGAGGCGGCGCTGGCCAAGGTTCGCATGGGGGCCAACGCCAAGGTGACGGTGCCGGCCTATCCCGGGGAAACCTTCAGCGGTCGCGTCAGCCACATCGGAGCGATGCTCGACAAGGACACCCGCACCATCGCGGCTCGCATCGAGGTCGCCAATGCCGATGGCCGCCTGAAGCCCGAGATGTTCGCCACCGCAACGATCGAGGCGGGCGGCGACAAGCGCGAGGTCATCGCGCTGCCGGATGCGGCCGTTGTGCTGCTGGAGGGCAAGCCCACGGTGTTCGTGTTCGAACAAGGGGCCTACGAAGCGCGCGAGGTCGAACCCGGTGAACGCCTTGGCGGGCGAACGGTCCTCACGTCGGGTGTCAAAGCCGGTGACCAGGTGGTTACCTCGGGAGCGTATGCACTCAAGGCACGCAAGCTGAAATCCCAGCTCGGCCACGGCCATTGAGAAGGACAACGGACCATGCTCAATGCAATTGTTGATGCCAGCCTGCGCTACAAGGTGCTGGTGCTGGTGGCTTTCGCCGTGCTCATCGGCCTCGGGGTCATGGCCTACCGGCAGGTGCCGGTGGACGCCTTCCCCGACGTGACGCCGGCCCAGGTGAATATCTACACAGAGTCTCCCGGCGTCGCGGCCGAGGACATCGAGAAGCTGCTCACTGTGCCGATCGAAGCCGCGATGGCGGGCCTGGCGGACGTCGAAGTCGTTCGCTCGGTGTCGCTCTTCGGCCTGTCCTACGTCGGCGTGTACTTCAAGGACAACGTCGACATCTACTTCGCCCGGCGCCTGGTGGGCGAGAAGCTGCAAGAGGTGAAGGGCCGCCTGCCTGAAGGCTACGGTGAGCCAGTGCTCGGGCCCAACAGCTCGGGCCTGGGCCAGGTGTTCTGGTACACGATCGAGGACGCCGACAAGAAGCTCAGCGCGATGGACCTGCGCACGCTGCACGACTGGACCGTGCGGCTCATCCTGCGCACCGCGCCGGGCGTGGACGACGTGACGACCTGGGGCGGGCACGAGAAGCAGTTCCAGGTGCAGATCGACCCGCGGCGGCTGGTCAAATACGGGCTGTCGTTCAAGGAGGTGATGGAGCGGCTGACGGCCAACAACAAGCAGGTCGGCGGCCAGTACCTCAACATCGGCGTCGAGCAATACCTGGTGCGCGGCCTCGGTCTGGTGACCAATGCGGCCGACATCGGCACCATCGTCGTGGCCGAGCGCAACGGCTCACCGGTCTACGTGCGCGATGTGGCCGACGTCAAGGAGGCCCCAGCCGTGCGCTTCGGCGCCGTCACCCGCAACGGCCAGGAAACCGTGCTGGGCATCGCGCTGGCCCGCGTCAACGAAAACGCCGCGACCGTGGTGAAGGCGGTCAAGGAGAAGCTGGCCATCGCACAGGCCGCGCTGCCCAAGGGCATCGAGCTGAAGGCAGCCTACGACCGCACCGAGATCGTCGACAAGGCGCTCGCGACCTCGACCAACGCGCTGATCGAAGGCTCGATCCTGGTCGCTGTGATTCTGTTCCTGTTCCTCGGCGAGTTCCGCTCCGCGATCGTCGTGATCGTGACGCTGCCGCTGGCGATGTTGTTCGCCTTCATCTGCATGCAGCGCGTCGGCATGTCGGCCAACCTGATGTCGCTGGCCGGCCTGGCGATCGGCATCGGGATGATGGTCGACGGCGCGGTGGTGATGGTCGAGAACGCCTTCCGGCTGCTCTCCCACGCACGCGAGTCGGGCCGCCCAATCAACCGGACCCACGTGGTGCTCGAAGCGGCGCGCGAGGTGGCGAACCCGATCGCTTTCGCGATCATGATCATCATCGTGGTGTTCCTGCCGCTGTTCTCGCTGACGGGCCTGGAGGGCAAGCTGTTCAAGCCGATGGCCTTGACCATCACGTTTGCGATGGCCGGCTCGCTGCTGCTGTCGCTGACGCTGGTGCCGGTGCTGGCCGCGCTGATCCTCAAGCCCAAGGAGGAGAAGGACACCTGGCTGGTCCGCGGCGCGAAGAAGCTCTACCTGCCGCTGCTGGACTGGGCGCTCGACCGCAAGAAGATCGTCATCGGCGCCGCGATCGCGCTGCTCGTGGGAGCAGTCGCCCTCTTCCCGCTGCTCGGCAAGGAGTTCATGCCGACGCTGCAGGAGGACGCGATCATGTTCCGCGTCGTAGGTATCCCCTCGACATCGCTCGAGGAATCGGTGCGCGTGGCGAACGTCATGGACGCCAGCCTGCGCAAGAAGTACCCGCAGGTGAATTCGGTGCTGGCCACCATCGGCCGCGCCGAGAAGGGCGAGACGGCCGACGTCAACTACATGGAAGTCCTGCTGGCCATGAAGCCCAAGGACGAGTGGCCGACGAAGCAGTCGTATGCCGCGCTCGGCCGCGAGATGCAGGAGTTCCTCGAAGGCGAGGTGCAGACCGCGGTGTTTGGTGCGACCCAGCCGATCCAGATGCGCGTGGAGGAGCTGATCTCGGGCGTGCGCGCGACGCTGGCGCTGAAGGTCTATGGCGAGGATCTGGACAAGCTCGAGGAGCTGTCCGCGCAGCTCAAGAGCGTGATCGGCGGCGTGGCCGGCGTGACGGGCCTGTCGGCCGAGGCCAACAAGGGCAAGCCGCAGATGGTGATCAAGGTCGATCGCCAGGCAGCGGCGCGCTACGGCCTGAACGCCGACGACGTCCTGGCCATCGTGCAGGCCGGCATCGGCGGCGAAACCGTCTCGACGCTGATCGAAGGCACCCGCCGCTTCGACATCGCGGTGCGGTTGCCCGAAGAGTTCCGCAACAGCCCGTCGGCCATCGCGGCGATCCCGATCCGCACGTCCGAAGGCGCGATCGTGCCCTTCGCCCAGGTGGCGAAGATCGAACTCGCCGAGGGCTACACCTTCGTGCGCCGCGAGGCCCTGCAGCGCTACGCGGTGCTGCAGATGGACGTGCAGGGCCGCGACGTCGACAGCTTCGTCAAGGACGCCAACGCCGCCATTCAAGCCAAGGTCGAGATGCCCACCGGCTACTGGGCGGAATGGGGCGGCGCGTTCGAGAACCAGCAGCGCGCGATGGAGCGCCTGGGGATCATCGTGCCGCTGACGATCGGCCTGATCTTCATCCTGCTGTACACGGCGTTCAACTCGGTGCGGCACGCCACCTTGATCATCGCCAACGTGCCGTTCGCCATCATCGGCGGCATCGTCGGGCTGTTCGTCACCGGGCAGTACCTGTCGGTGCCGTCGGCGATCGGCTTCATCGCCGTGTTCGGGGTGGCGATGCTCAACGGCATCGTGCTCGTGTCGTTCCTCAACGACCAGCGCAAGCACGGCCTGTCGATCCGCGACGCCGTGCGCCAGGGCGCCGCGCTGCGCCTGCGGCCGGTGCTGATGACGGCCTCGGTGGCGATCCTTGGCTTGGTGCCGATGCTGATCTCCACCGGCGTCGGCGCCGAGACGCAGCGGCCGCTGGCCACCGTGGTGATCGGCGGCCTGATCACCTCGACGCTGCTGACACTGCTGCTGCTGCCCCTCATCTACGAATGGTCCGAGTCGCGCGCCGAGGCGAAGCAGCGCGCGCGTGATGCGGCCGAAGACGCCGAAACCCCGCCAGCCGTCGTGCTGCCGCAACCCACCCAGGAGACGCCATGAAGGAAATCAAGGCCTACGTGCATCGCAGCCGCATCGCCGACGTGATCGCGGCACTGAAGGACAGCCCGGCTTGGGGCAGCGCCCGCGGCGGCCGCCGCCACAACCTCGCCGTCTACATCGTCAAGGGCTCGCTGCTGCCGCTCGACAGCGACGAGCAGCACTATGCGATGGACCTCGGCGACGAGGTGGTCAACGAATACAAGCTGGAACTGCTGTGCGAGGACGGCGAGGTCGAGGCCCTCTCGGCCGCGCTCATGGAGGCCGCACGCACGGGCCAGGCGGTTGCCGGTTGGATCACCGTCATCGACGTGATCAGTGCGACGCCCATCCACTGATCGCACTCCCTTCTTCCACCCCAACCAAGGAATCTCGATGAAGCACCTTCTCACCACTCTTCTGCTCGCCGCCGCCGCGGCCTCGCCGGCTCTCGCGGCCGAAGACCACCAACCCAAGCAGGGCGGCGTCGTCGTCGAAACCAAGGCCGGCGACATGGAACTCGTCGCCAAGCCAGACCTCATCGTCATCCACGTCAGCGACCACGGCAAGGCGATGAAGCTGACCAGCGCCACCGGCAAGGTCACGGTGTTCAACGGCAACGACAAGACCGAGGCGCCGCTGGCGCTGGCGGGCGACAAGCTCGAAGCCAAGGGCAGCTTCAAGATCGGCGCGGGCACCAAGGTGCTGGCCGACGTCGCGCTGAACGGCAAGCCAGCGGTCGCAGCACGGTTCACGCTGAAGTAAGCCGCGTTGCCGAGCAGGAGCGCTGCGCACGGTCAACGAACGAGGCCCCACATCGGAGGATCAGATGATCTCGCGCAGGAAATTTGTGTTCGGCGCAGGCGCCGCCACGGCCCTGACAGGGTGCGCCAGCGCGCCCGAGCCGCGTGCCGGCGACAGCCGGACCTACTGCATGACGACGCCGCGTACCAGGCGCACGGTCTGCACGCCAGAGCCGGTACCGAACGCGGCGACGGAGGCCGATGCCAAGCGCTTCGAGGCGACACCCGGCGTGCTCACGGTGTACGTGGTGCGATCCGCATGGGCGGATGCCGTTCGACCGCTGGCGGTAGTCGTGGATGGCGGGACACCAATCGGAACGCTGCCGCGCTCGCTGATCCGGCTGCGCCTGGCACCCGGCACGCACCGCTTCGCCTTCGAATGGGACGGGCGGCTCCAGGCCGTCGACGTTTCAGGGGAAGCGGGAGACCTGCGCTTCATCGAACTGGCCGGCTCGTCGGTGCCGCTGGACCGCGGCTACCACTGGTCAGACGCAGATCCCGCCGGCGCAAAGCTGCGTGCACGCTCCACGAGGCTGATCGCGGACGCGCAGTGGACCACCTCTGCACCACGATAACCCGACAGTTCGGCGCGGTCACCACTTTCGCCAGACAGGTGCCGCGAGGCGCAAGGGAGGCATCTCGGCTGTCGCCGCAGCAACGGGCCGCCTCGCTCCGGGCGCGAGCCATGACGACTGCTGTCAATGGTCCAACGCCAGTGCTGTGCCCGTGAACATCCGGGTGCGGATCACCCCGTGAATCACTCTCTTCTCAGGTCGCGCCGGCCTTCTTGAGTTCCTGCTCGACGAGCGCCTTCAACTGCGCCTCGCCGAACTCGCTCAGCGGCGTGCCGTTGACGAAGAATCCGGGTGTGCGATTTACCTTCAAGGCCTGCATGTCGGCAATGTCCTGCCGCAACACCTGGTCGACGGCCGGCCCATTGGCATCCGCCTTGGCCTTTGCCATGTCCAGGCCGATGTCACCGATGAGGTCCCAGATCATCTCTGGCTGGGCGGCGTCGTGCGCGGCCCACTGGGGCTGCGTGGCCACGGCACGCTCGAGCGCCTCCCAGTACTTGCCCTGCTGCCGCGCCGCCTCGAGGATCTTGACTGCCGTGTCGGACCCGTGATGCAGTGGCGCATAGCGCACCACCAGCCTGACCTGGCCGAAGCTGGCGTTGACGATGCTCTTGACGATCGGATAGAAGGCCCGGCAGGTTTCGCAGGACGGGTCGAAGAATTCGACGATCGTCACCTTGGCCGCCGGATTGCCGAAGATCGGTGAGTGCGGCCTGACCAGCGCATCGCTGTTCGTCTGCACCGCCTGCTTCACTTCCTGGTTGGAGCGGCTCGTGAAGACCACCACGCCGGCTGCGAAGGCCACTACGACCGCCACGGCCGTACCCAGAACGATCCATTTCCTGTTCATGACCTTACCCTCCCTGCCCTTCCTCTTGCCACCCACAACGCCATCAGGATGCCCGTGAACGCCGCCAGCGACAGCAACGGAATCGGCACCACACCGGCCACCTGCACGTCGGCGTCGGCACAGGACAATCCCTTGCCGCACGGCACGAGCCCTTCGGACACCACGCCCCAGAAGACCAGCAGGTGGTAGGCGGCGATGCCCCAGCCAGCGCCGGCCAGGGGCATTGCGTAGCGCACGCTGCGCGCGTCCAATGCGAACAGCCCCATGCCGAGCACCAGCACCAGCGGAAACATCGCGATGCGCTGGTACCAGCACAGCACGCAGGGTGTCTTGCCCATCACCTCGCCCAGAAACAACGCACCGGCCGTGGCCAGCAGTGCCAGCAACCAGGCCAGGAACAGTGGAGTCCAGAAGGTGGCGTGCCCGTGCCGGCCATCCCCCTGCGGCGCCATCGGCTGTTCTTCGCTCATCGATTCGGAACGGGGAACCACATCGACAGCATTCTCGTCTGGAGGCCTCTTGTTGGCCATTGAGGCATCACGTCGCATGTTCTCGCACATCCCCGCGCGTGGCGGCTCCCACCCCGAACGAGGCCAGCACGAGCAGCGCCGCGCTGCCGACGATGAAAATGTCCGCCAGATTGAAGGCGGGCCAGTGCATGTCGCGCCAATGCAGATCGAGATAGTCGACCACGGCGCCGATGCGCAGCCGGTCGGCGACGTTGCCGAGCGCACCGCCGATCAGGCCGACGTAGGCGGCCGTTTCGAGGCGGCTGCGGACACCGCGGCGGAGCAACACGGCGAGCGCCACGCTGACGGTGATCCCAAACGCGGTGAGCGCGTGGCGCTGCCAACCGCCGGCGTCGGCCAAGAAGGAAAACGAGGCGCCGGGGTTGAGCGCATGGACAAGATTGAACCAGGCGGTGACGGCGATGCCGTCGCCCAGCGGCAGATTCGTGGCAACCATCCACTTGACGCCTTGGTCCAGCACGAGCAGCGAAGCGGCGACGCCCATGAGCAACCACCAGCGGCCGTGCGAAGCGACCTTCGCTGCATGTGGTTCTGCGAGACCGGCGGGTTCAGCTGTCATCGGTCGCGTCCCTCGATCAGCCGCTCGAGTTCGGGCGGGATCTCCATCGGCTTGAACGCGTTGACGTTCGCACCGCCGGTGTTGCCGACCGGCAGGCGTCCGACCAGATGGCCGACCGGGACCAGTGCAATGCGCATCAACTGGCCCGCCACTTCGCGCCGGTCGCCCGCGCTCCAGCCGACCCGAAGCATCTGCCAGTGCACCCGCAGGTGCGGAACGAAGTCGAGCTGCCCAAGCACATGCGCCCGCTCGAGGGCGGCAAACGCGCTCCTTTCGTCGCCAGCCGCCCTGTGCTGGCGGGCCTGGGACATCGCGGCCTCGAAGGCTTCGAAGCGCAGTGATCCGGTCTTCGACATTACTTGCCCTCCCCTTTCCTCAGCAGCCGCAGTCCATTCAGCACCACCAGCAGGCTGGCGCCCATGTCGGCGAACACCGCCATCCACATCGAAGCGTTGCCGAACACTGCCAGCACCAGGAACACCGCCTTGATGCCCAGCGCGAGCGTGATGTTCTGCCACAGCACCGCATGTGTGGACCGTGACAGCTGAACCGTCTCGGCAATGCGGCGTAAGTCATCGTTCATCACCACCACGTCAGCCGCTTCCATCGCGGTGTCGGTGCCGGCGGCCCCCATCGCCACCCCGATGTCAGCTTGCGCCAGCGCCGGCGCATCGTTGATGCCGTCGCCGGTCATCGCGGTCGGGCCGTGCTGGGCCTGCAGCGCCTTGATCGCTTCGAGCTTCTCCTCGGGCAGCAGGTTCCCGCGCGCCTCGTCGATGCCTGCCTCGTGCGCGATGGCCGTCGCCGTGGCCTGGTTGTCGCCGGTCAGCATCACTGGCGTGATCCCCAGGGCCTTCAGCGATGCGACCGCCTCGCGGGAGGAGGCCTTGATCGTGTCGGCGACCGCAAACAAGGCGACGGGGCCCGCGTCGGAAGCCAGAAGGCTGACGGTGCGGCCCGCTTCCTCGTGCGCGCGCAACGTCGCCTCGAGGGCCGGCGAGCACTGACCACGCTCCTCGATCAACCGGTGATTGCCCAGCACGTAGACGGTACCGCCGATGTCGGCCTGGACTCCGCGACCGGCGATGGCCTTGAAGGCTTTCGCCTCGACATTGTTGGGTGCCAGGCCCGCGGCGATGGCGCGCGAGACCGGATGGTCGGAGTGCCCTGCCAACACCGCGGCGATGTGCTCGGCGGCGGCAGCGTCGGTCCCCGGACCGAGCACCTCCCAGGCCACCAGCTTGGGCTTACCCTCGGTGATCGTGCCGGTCTTGTCCAGGGCGATGGCCTTGAGCTTGCGCGCCTCTTCCAGATAGATCCCGCCCTTGATCAGGATGCCGCGGCGCGCCGCGGCCGCCAGGCCGCTGACGATCGTCACCGGGGTCGAGATCACCAGCGCGCAGGGGCAGGCGATGACCAGCAGGACCAGCGCCTTGTAGACAGCCTGCATCCAGGTCCAGCCGAGCAGCCAGGGGCCGAGCAGCGCCACAGCCAGCGCGATGACGAAGACAGCCGGCGTATAGATCGCGGCAAATCGGTCGACGAAGCCCTGCGTGGGCGCACGCGTGCCCTGCGCCTGCTCTACCGCGTGGATGATGCGCGCGAGCGTCGAGTTCGACGCCAGTGCGTTGACCTCGAACTCGAAAGTGCCCGTCTCGTTGATCGTTCCCGCGAACACCGGGTCGCCGACCGCCTTGTCCACCGGGATGCTCTCGCCGGTCACCGGCGCCTGGTTGATGCTCGAACTCCCGGCCGACAGCACGCCGTCCATCGGCACGCGCTCGCCTGGCCGCACACGCACGATGGCGCCGAGCGCCACGGACGAGACCGGCAAGGTCGCCCAGCTGCCGTCAGCCTGCCGCACCGAGGCTTCCTCGGGCGCCATGGCCAGCAGGCCCTTGATCGCGTTGCGGGCGCGATCGACCGCACGCGCCTCGATCGCCTCGGCAATGGCGTACAGCGCCATCACCATGGCCGCTTCGGGCCACTGGCCTATTGCGAACGCGCCTGTGACGGCCACCGTCATCAGCGCGTTGATGTTCAGCCGCCCATGGCGCAGCGCCGTCAGACCCTTCTTGTAGACGTCGAAGCCGGCCAGCCAGATGGCTGCGGCTGCCAGGGCCAGGCCCGCGCCTTTCCAGACTTGTGTATCCGGCGCGGCGAAGCCGAGCACCTCCGCGCCTATGGCCAACAGCAAGGCGCCACCAAGCCGCCACGCACCCTCCGAGCCGGCGCCGTGGTGATCGTCCTCCGACCCGGCTCCTGCGTCGCTTGTCGAGCCGGCGCCCTTCTCGGCCAGCGGCTGCGGATCGAAGCCAGCCTTGCGGATCGCGGCCACGGCCTGTTCGACGGAAGCAAGCGGCGCATCGATGGCCATGGTGCGCTGACCAAGTTGAAAGCTCATGGCGCGAATTCCCGCGATGTGCTCGACCGCGCGCCGGATCTCCGACTCCTCGCTGGCGCAGTCCATCGTCGGCACACGGAAGCGCGCCCAGCCGGCAGGCGCAGCGGCGTCCAGCGGCACCGGCGCGGCGCAGGCGGGCCCATGGCACGCGCCGCAGGCATCGGCGGGCTCGCTGGCCGCAGCGGGAGAAGCGTGGGTGTGGGTAGTGCTCACGGGTGCGTTCCTTGACTCATGGCCGCCATTGAAAACCCTGAAGTCGGTGTAGGGTCAAGGCCCTTGGCGCATTGTGGCGATCACCATGCGCATCGGCGATCTGGCCGAAGCGCCGGGCACGGCGGTCGAGACGCTTCGCTTCTACGAGCGAGGCGGCCGGATCCCCGTGGCCCGGCGTGCCGACAACAACTGCCGCATGTATACGGCCGCCCACGCGGAGCGGCGGGCATTCATCCGCCATTGCCGCAACCTGGACATGGCGCTGGACGAAATCCGGACGCTGTTGCGGCTCGGTGGGCCGGGGAACCGCATTGAGGGGCGCGAGGCGGACTGTTCGCCACCCGCACGCCCTATTCATTTCTTTACACGGCCCGAAGGGCTATCCTTGTGCGGCCCTGATGTGCTCGCATCGAAGCTCGTCGCACCGGGTGGCGAACGGCTGACACCACCGCCCGGGGCGCCCCAGGTCACCTGGGGACGGACGTGCCAGCCGCCGCCCTGGAGGCCCCGCAGATGACCGCGCTCGACAATTTCCACCCCCTTCCCCTGGCCAGCCTGGCCAGCCTGGCCGGCACACCGCACCTCCCAGCGCCAGGCCAGAAAGCCACGCTGGCCGACCCGGCCACCAGCCAGTTGACCGACCTGCGGCACGCCCCCTGCGTGACCGCCGACCACCTGGACGGCGTCGGCCCCACCCTGCACGTGATGCTGCGCGCCCATGTGCGCATGGCCTTCGTCACGGGCGTCGGCGGCAGCCTGCTGGGCCTGGTCACCAGCGACGACCTGCAGGGCGAGCGCCCGCTGCAGCGCGCCATGGCCGACCATGTCCGCCACCAGGACCTGACGCTGGAGCAGCTGATGACCCCCACCGCCCAATGGCAAGTGGTGGATGCACGCGAGGTCGAGCACGCGCGCGTCGGCCATGTGGTGTCCACCATGCGCGCGCACGGCCTGCGCTACCTGCTGGTGGTCGACCGCAGCGGCGGCGAACCCGTGGTTTGCGGTGTCTTCTCGGCACGCCGGCTGGAGATGGCATTGGGCATCGAGCTGGGCACCGACCTGCAATCGCGCAGCTTCGCCGAGCTGGAAGCGGCCCTGGTGGCCTGATGCTGGGCCGGCGCGGGCTGCTGGCGGGGGCTCTCACGGCCGGCCTGGCGCCAGCCTGGGTGCGCCAGGCCCGAGCCGCCGATGTGCCGCGTTTCGAGTTGGGCATCGCCAGCGGGTTTCCGCGGCCGGACGGCATGGTCCTGTGGACCCGGCTGACCGGAGACAACTTGCCCGAGCGCGCCGAGGTGCGCTGGCAGGTTGCCCGCGACGAGGCCTTCCGCGACATCGCCGCGCAGGGCACCGAGGCGGTGGAATCGTCCTGGGCCTGGAGCGTGCACGCCGAGCCAGCGGGCCTGGCGCCGGGCCGTTGGTACTGGTACCGCTTCGAGGCCCTCGGTCAGCGCAGCGCCACCGGCCGCACCCGCACCGCGCCGGCACCCGACGCCGAGGCCCCGCTGGCCTTCGCCATCGCCAGCTGCCAGCGCTACGACACCGGGCACTACGCCGCCTGGCGCCACATGGCCGGTGAACCGCTGGATCTGGTGCTGTTTCTCGGCGACTACATCTACGAATACATGTCGCCGCCGAGCGCACCGCGCCGCCACGAGGGCGGCTTCGTGCGCACGCTGGACGGCTACCGCGCCCGCTACGCCACCTACAAGCGCGACCCGCAGCTGCAGGCCGCCCACGCCGCCTTTCCCTGGCTGCTCGTGTGGGACGACCACGAGGTCGACAACGACTACGCCGACCTGCAGGGCCAGGGGCTGCAGCCGGACTTCCGATTCCAGCGTGCCGCCGCCTACCAGGCCTATTGGGAACACCAACCCTTCCCGAAGGCACTGCGGCCGTCCGGGGTCGACATGCGGATCTACGGCGCCCATGACTGGGGGCGCTTCGCCCGCATCCTGGCCATCGACGACCGGCAGTACCGCGACCCGCAAGCCTGCCCCAAGCCGGGCCGCGGCGGCTCGAACACCGTGGCGGCCAAGGATTGCGCGGCCCTGCGCGACCCACGCCGAACCCTGCTGGGCGAAGCCCAGGAGCGCTGGCTGGGCGGCGCCTGGAGCCCCGAGCGGCCCTGGAACCTGCTGGCCCAGCAGACATTGATGGCGCGCTTTGCGTGGTCCGACCCGGCAGGCCCCGAAGGCGGCACCTACTGGACGGATGGCTGGGACGGTTATGCGCCGGCCCGCAGCCGCCTGCTCGCCGGCCTGGCCGAGCGACGCATCGGCGGCGCCGTGGTGCTGGGCGGCGATGTCCACACCCACTATGTGGCGGACCTGAAAGCCGACTTCGACAACCCACGCTCGGCGACTCTGGCCAGCGAGTTCTGCGGCACCTCGATCAGCAGCCTGTCGCTGGCACAGTCGCGCATCGACGCGGCCCTGCCCTTCAACCCGCACATCAAACACGCGCGCGGCGACCAGCGCGGCTATGTCGCCTTCGCGCTCGACGCCAAGCGGCTGGACGCCCGGCTGATGGCCGTGGCCGACGCGCTGGACCCGGCCAGCACGGTGGGCGTGGCGGCGCGCTTCCACGTCGACGCGGGTCGGCACGGGGTGATCGCGGACTGAAGTGCCCGGCAGGGGCGCTGCGATACTTCGCCCCGCGATGCAGGCGATCCTCTCGGTCACCGTTCCGTTCTTCGCGCTGGTGCTGTGCGGCTACCTGGCGGCGGCGCGCCATGTGCTGCCGGCCAGCGCCATCCCGGGCCTGAACGCCTTCGTGCTGTTCTTCGCCCTGCCCTGCCTGCTGTTCCGCTTCGGCATGACGACGCCGGTGCTGGAGCTGCTGAACCCGGCCGTGCTGGGTGTCTACGTGCTGGCGGCCTTGCTGATCGTCTTCTTCACCGTCGCCATCACGCTGGGGCCCCAGCTGGGCATGAAGGACTCGGCCTTCGGCGCCCTGGTCGCTGCCTTCCCCAACTCGGGCTTCATGGGGGTACCGCTGCTGGTGGCCCTGGCCGGCCCGGCTGCCGCCGGGCCGGTGATCTGCACCGTGCTGGCCGACATGCTGATCACCAGTTCAGTCTGCCTGGGCCTGGCCCAGTCCGGCGCCGGCACGGGCGCCGCCCACAGCGGCCGTGACGCCGGCCTGCTTGCGCTGCGCGGCGCCTTGTCCAACCCGCTGCCCTGGGCCATCGTGCTCGGCGCGGCGGCCGGGGTGTCGGGCCTGGAACTGGCGGGGCCCGTGGCCAGCATCGTGCGCATGCTGGCAGACGCCGCCAGCCCCGTGGCGCTGTTCACCATCGGCGCGGTGCTGTGGCGCGCAGGTGACCACGCGCGACACCCGGCCGGCGTGCCCGGCGGCGCGGGCGACAGCTCGGCGCCGAACTGGGGCCGCGTGTGGCCGGTGACCCTCATCAAGCTGCTGCTGCATCCGCTGCTGGTGCTGGCGCTGGGGGTGAGCGCACGCCAGATCGGCGTGAACCTCAACGGCTACCAGCTGATGGTGCTGACGCTCACCGCCGCGCTGCCCAGCGCCAGCAACGTCTCGCTGCTGGCAGAGCGCTATGGCGCCGACAACGGGCGCATCGCCCGCATCATCCTCAGCTCGACCCTGCTGGCCTTCTTCAGCTTCAGCCTGCTGGCCTGGAGCTTTGGTGCCCAACCGGGGGCCGCCCAATGAGCACGCGGGCCTGGTGCGCCGGATTTGCCCTCGGCCTGGCCGGCCATGCGTGGGCGGCCGAACTTCCGGACTCGGCCACGCTGCGCAAGATCCGCGACACCGGCGTCATCGTGCTGGGCTACCGGGTGGCCTCGGTGCCGTTCTCCTACCTGGACGGCAAGCTCAAGCCCATCGGCTATTCGATGGATCTGTGCCACCGCGTGGTCGATCAGCTGCGCCAGCGTTTCGACCTGCGCGAGCTGGAGGTCAAGCTGGTGGCGGTGACCTCGGCCACCCGGCTGCCGCTGGTGGCCAACGGCACGGTGGACCTGGAGTGCGGCGTCACCACCAACAACGCCGAGCGCCAGCGCAGCCAGAGCTTCTCGATCACCACCTTCGTGGCCGAGAGCCGGCTGCTGTCGAAGAAATCGTCGCAGGTGCGCGGCATCGACGACCTGCGTGGCCAGGCAGTGGCCTCGACCATCGCGACCACCAGCATCCAGTACCTGAGCAGCCTGAACCAGGCCCGCAAGCTGGACATGAAGATCCTCGCTGGCGCCGACGATGTGGACGGCTTCCGCATGATGCAGGCCGACCGCGCCGTGGCCTTCGCGATGGACGATGTGCTGCTGCGCAGCCTGCTGGCCACTGCGCCCAATGCCGAGGCCTACACGATCTCAGACGAGGCCTTGTCCATCGAGCCCTACGGCATCGGCCTGACCCGTGAGGATCCCGCCTTCAAGCAACTCGTCGACAGCGTGATCGTCGACACCTACCGGCGCGGCGACATCCAGGCGATCTACCGGAAGTGGTTCCAGTCGCCCATCCCGCCCAGGGGCGTCAATCTGCAGTTGCCGATGAGCGAGTCGCTGAAACGGGTGATCCAGTCGCCGACCGATTCACCCGACCCGCAGGCCTATCGGTAGTCGTCGGGGTTGATGCTGTGCCGGTGCAGCTTGTCGTAGAGCGTCTTCTTGGCGATGCCGAGCTGCTGCATCACCTCCTGCATGCGCCCGCCGCAGCGCTGCAGGGCCTGCTCGATCAGCGCTTTCTCGACCACGTCCATCTGCCGTGCCAGTGAGGTGGGGCCGGCGGCCTCGGCCTCGGCGCCATCCACGCCGCCGATCTCCAGCACGAAGCGGTCGGCCGCATTGCGGATCTCGCGCACATTGCCGGGCCAGTCGTGGGCCATCAGCTCGCGCAGGTGCTGCGGCGTCATCTCTGGCGGCACCATGCCGTAGCGCTGGCTGGCTTGGGCCACGAAGTGCTCGAACAGCAGTGGGATGTCGGCCCGCCGTTCGCGCAGCGGCGGCAGCTCCAGCACCGCGACGTTGAGGCGGTAGTAGAGATCGCCGCGGAACTTCTGCTGCTCGGACAGTGCCTTCAGGTCGCTCTTGGTCGCCGCCACCACCCGCAGGTTGACCGGCACCTCCTCGTTGGAGCCCAGGCGCTCGATCTTGCGCTCCTGCAGGATGCGCAGCAGCTTGATCTGCAGCAGCATCGGCATGCTCTCGATCTCGTCGAGCATCAGCGTGCCGCCGTTGGCATGCTCGATCTTGCCGATGCGGCGCTTGGCCGCCGAGGTGAAGGCACCGGGTTCGTGGCCGAACAGCTCGCTCTCGAACAACGTCTCAGGCAGCCCGCCGCAGTTGATGGCGACGAAGTTCCGGTCGCGCCGGTGGCTGTGGTCGTGCAGGCAGCGTGCCACCAGCTCCTTGCCGGTGCCGGTCTCGCCGAGGATCATCACGTCGGCCGAGGTATCGGCCAGCTTCAGTATCTTGCGCCGCAGGTCCTCCATCACCGGGGAGTTGCCGAGCAGCACGGCCTCGATGCCGCTGCGCTTCTGGAGTTGCTCGCGCAGGTTGTCCAGCGCGACGCGCAGCACCCGCTTGTCGAGTGCCCTCACGGCCGTGTCGACGAAGCGTTCGGGCGCGAAGGGCTTCTCGATGAAGTCGTAGGCGCCGGTGCGCATCGCCCGCACGGCCATGGCCACGTCGCCATGCGCGGTGACCACCACCACCGGGATGCCGGGGTCGGTGGCGATCACGTGGTCCAGCAGGGCCAGGCCGTCCATGCCCGGCAGGCGCACGTCGGTGATGACAATGAGCTGCGCGCCGGCCACGATGTGCGGCAGGGCTTCTTCCGCCGAACCGCAGGGGCACACCTCCAGGCCTGCCAGTTCCAGCGTCTGGGTCAGGCTGGTCCGCACCGGCGGATCGTCCTCGACGAAGAGGACCTTGAAGCCTTCAAACATGCACTTCCTTGTGAACAGCGAGCAAGTCGAACTCGAAGGCCATGCCAGCATCGCCGGGCTGGGCGCGCAGGCTGCCACCGAGTTCGCTGACGATCTTCGATGAAATGACCAGGCCGAGCCCCAGGCCCTGGCCAGCCGGCTTGGTGGTGAAGAAGGGCTCGAACAGGCGCTTCAGGTGCATCGGGTCGATGCCGGGGCCGGTGTCCTCGACGCGGACCGAGACCCGGCCGTCGTGTTCCTCGGCAGAGATAGAGAGCTGGCGGCACGCACTGCCGGCCATCGCGTCCAGCGCGTTGGTGGCCAGGTTCACCAGCACCTGCTCCAGGCGGTTGATGTCGCCCTGCACCTGGGTACCGTCGGGCACCTCGACCCGAACCTCCACCTGCTCGGCGCTCAGGCGGTGCTCCAGCAGCAGCAGCACGTTGCGTACCGCGGCGGCCAGGTCCACCGGGTCGGCTGCGGTGCGTGTCTTGCGCGCGAAGGACTTGAGCTGGCTGGTGATTCGGCCCATGCGCTCGACCATGTCGTCGACCGACTTCAGGTTCTCGGCCACTGCCTTCGTGCGCCCGCCTTCGAGCAGCAGCAAGGTGTTGCGCGAGAGGGCGCGCAAGGCTGTGAGCGGCTGGTTGATCTCGTGCGAGATGCCGGCCGACATCTGCCCCAGCACTGCCAGCTTGCCGGCCTGGATCAGTTCGTCCTCGGCCTGCAGGCGCTGGGCGATCTGGCGCTTCAGCTCTTCATTGGTGCTGCGCAGCTCGCGCGTGCGCTCGTCGACCTGGCGTTCGAGCTGGTCGTGTGCGCCCTGCAGTGCATTGCGGGCATGGAAGAGCTGGCGCAGGGCGCGGCGGCGGTGCAGCAGGTACAGCACCAGCATGCCGACGAAAGCGCCGGCGATGCCGCCGCCCCAGGCCGCATCGCGCGCATGGCGCCAGACCTCGGACGCATCGGACAATGTCACCAGGCGCACCGCAAGCGGCATGATGGGCCGCTCCTGCGACAGGTGCAGCCCGGCGCCTTCGACACGGACTACGCTGGCGCCTTGCTCCGCCGCGCCTTCGGTGCGCAGCGACAGGGGCGGGAACGAACGGTCCGGGTAACGGCCGGTGGCGCGCAAGGTGGCGGCGTCGGCGGTGCCGAGGGTGCGGTACTTCCAATCGGGCACCGAGGACAGGATCACCACGCCCTGCTCGTCGACCACCAGCAGCTTCTCGCTTTGCGAGCGCAGGCCCATGTCGATCCAGGTGGCCTCCAGCGGCGCCAGGCTGACCCGCACGATGATCAGGCCGAGGAAGCGGCCCTCGCGGCGCACCGGTTGCACGAAGTGGTAGTCGGTGCTGCCGCGGGCGTCGTGGGCGGAGAAGAAATCCGCCGCGTCCTCGTTCAACGGCGAGGCCAGCGCCGGCAACACCGAGCGCCCGGCCGGCCCCAGGCGCTGGTAGCCATTGCTGGCCGCGAGCACCTCGCCGTGGGCCCCGGTGACGGCGATCAGCAGGGCACCAGCGCGCACGTTGACGCGGGCCAGGCGGCGGCTGGCGCGCTCCTGCACCGCAGCGTCGGCCGGCGCGGTGAACAGCGCGGCGACCTCGTCGTCGATGGCGATCAGGCTGGGCAGGTAGGCGTAGCGGGCGAGCTCGGTCTCCAGCGTGGACGCGTACAGCTCCAGGCGCTCGTTGGCCACGGCCGCCAGCTGCGACAGGCCCGCTCGTTCGCTGCCCCGGTAGCCGATCGCCATGCCCCCCAGGATCAGCGCCAGCATCAGCACCCCGATGAGACCGGGGGCGTTCAAGCGGGCGAGCGAGGGTCGAAGGGGCGTGGTGGAGGCCGAGGTCATGAGGCACCGTAGTGTGCCCAACTCGGGCCCATCTGTGGGCAGCGCAGCTGGCGTTTTCGGTGCATGGACGCCCGGCGAAACCGGGGTCTCGCGGGCCGACTTCGGGGCGTGTGGAAATCCACACCGGCCCGAACGCCCCAGTGCGGATTTCCGCCCTGCGCATGCCGCCATTTCGCGCTTTCGACCCCGAAACAGGGCTTCGGACGGGTTTTTCTTGCGTGGATACCCGAAGGTTCGCGGCCTTGGCACGGGCCGTGCTCAATCACCCCCCATCGGCAGTCAGCGAACGCTCGTCGGAGCGACTCAATCCATGGACATATTCGTACAACAGATCATCAACGGTCTGGTGCTGGGGAGCATGTATGCGCTCGTGGCACTGG
>JADMKA010000062.1 GCA_018780145.1 Vitreoscilla sp.
GCGCGTTCGCATCCGCGATCATGCGCGCCAGCCGGTCGGCCAGCTTCTCGTTGGTGAGGCGCTCGCGCAAGCGCTCCACCATCAACGGCAGCGCGAAGGGGCTGGGCGCCGTCAGCGTGACGCGCTCCAGCCGCTGAGCAGCCATCGCCTGCAGCGCGGCCGTCAGGCGGCCCAGCTCCAGCTCCTGCGCCAGCACCTCCTGGTCGGCCTGGCCCAGCAGGCGGTTGCCGGCGTCGTACTTGCGGAACACCTCGTAGAACAACGACGTCGAGGCCTGGAGCTGCCGCAGGCCCTTGTGGGCGCCGGGATAGCCGGTGAACACCAGGCCGGCCACGCGGGCGATCTCGCGGAAGCGCCGCTGCGCCAGCTCGCCGGCATTCAGGCTGGCCAGCACATCCTCCAGCAGGTGCTCGGTCGAGAAGACCGAGCCGTCGTCCAGCGCCGCGGTGGCCATCGGCTCAGCGGCGAGCAGCTCGAAGCCCAGGTCGTTGAAGGCCAGCGAGTAGGTGTTGGGTTGCTGCTTCGCCAGCCGCCACGCCAGCAGCCCCGCCAGCCCCAGGTGCACATTGCGGCCGGCGAAGGGGTAGACGAACAGGTGGTGGCCTTCGCGCGAGCGGTAGGCCTCGACCAGCAGCGTGCCCGCCGCGGGCAGCCGCGACAGGCGCTGCTGCGCGCCCAGCATGGCCGCGGCCGCCTGCAGCTCGGGCTCCCCGCGTTCGCCGGCGCCGGCACGCTCCAGCAACCCGCGCACGGCATCGGCCATCTCGCTGGACCAGGCCATGCGCGCGCCATTCCACACCGCCACCCGGCCCTTGGGTCGCACGGCCTTCTTCACATACGCGGTCATCTCGCGGCTGCGAACGAACTCCAGCACCCGGCCCGCGAAGACGAAACAATCGCCGGGCGAGAGGCGGGAAATGAAGCTCTCCTCGATCGTGCCCAGCGTGCCGCCGCTCTGCCAGGCGACCTTCATCGCCGTGTCGCCGACGATGGTGCCCACCTGCAGCTTGTGGCGCCGCGCGATGCCGCGGTCAGGCACCTTGTACAGGCCCTCCATCAGCGCCACGCGGTGGTACTCCGGGTAGGCGTGCAGGCTCTCGCCGCCGCGTTCGACGAAGGCCAGCGCCCAGTCGAACTCGGCCCGCGTGAGATGGCGGTAGGCGTACGCGCCGAGCAGCTCCGCGTACATGTCGTCGGCCGTGAAGCCGCCGCCCAGCGCCACGGTGACCAGGTGCTGCACCAGCACGTCCAGCGGCTTGTCGGGCGAATGGCGTTGCTCCACCCGGCCGGCCAGCGCCGCCTGGCGGGCCGCGGCCGCCTCGATGATCTCCAGCGTGTTGGTCGGCACGATGGTCACGCGACTCGCGCGCCCCGGCGCATGCCCCGAGCGGCCGGCGCGCTGCAGCAGCCGTGCCACGCCCTTGGCCGAGCCGATCTGCAGCACCCGCTCCACCGGCAGAAAGTCCACCCCCAGATCCAGCGACGAGGTGGCCACCACCGCCTTCAGCGTGCCGGCCTTCAGGCCCGCCTCGACCCATTCACGCACGGCCTTGTCCAGCGAGCCGTGGTGCAGCGCGATCTGGCCGGCCCAGTCCGGCCGCGCCTCCAGCAGCAGCTGGTACCAGATCTCGGCCTGCGAGCGCACGTTGGTGAAGACCAGCGTGGTGCCGGTGGCGGCCTCGATCTCGCGCACCACCGCCGGCTGCAACTGCGCACCCAGGTGGCCGCCCCAGGTGAAGCGGCCGGGGTGGTCCGGCAACAAGGTGTCGATCACCAGCTGCTTGTCGATGCGGCCCTGCACCAGCGCACCGCGGTCGTGCCCGACGAGCGTCTGCATGGCCTCGCCCAGGTTGCCCAGCGTCGCCGACAGCCCCCAGATCACCAACCCCGGGTTCCAGCGCACCAGCCGGGCCAGCGCCAGTTGCACCTGCACGCCGCGCTTGCTGCCGATCAGCTCGTGCCACTCGTCGACCACCACGGTGTGCACGCCCTGCAGCTCGGCATTCGCGGCCTCGCGGGTCAGCATCAGGCTCAGCGATTCCGGCGTGGTCACCAGCACGGTGGGCCAGCGCTTGTCCTGCCGGGCGCGCTCGGCGCTGGTCGTGTCGCCCGTGCGCAGGCCGGTGGTCCACTGCGGGCGCAGCTCGGCGATGGGCGCCGACAGGGCTTTCACGGTGTCGGCCGCCAGCGCACGCATCGGCGTCAGCCACAGCACGCCCAGCGGCGGCGCGCCGCGGCCGCCCACCGCCGGGCCGCGCGCGATGGCACCGAAGCTCACGGCGTGCGTCTTGCCCGAACCCGTGGTGGCGTGCAGCAGGCCGCTGCGGCCGGCGGCCATCGCCGCCCAGACCTCTCGCTGGAACCCATGTGCCTGCCAGCCGCGCTGCGTGAACCAGGCTTCGGCTTCGGCTTCGACATTCATGCGCTGACGATCCAGCCTTCCAGCGGGTCCATCGCCGCCGGCAGGCCATGGCCGGCCTGGCCGCTGGCCCAGCCGGCCTGCAGCAGGCACAGCACGGCGTCGAGCTTGTCGCCGCTGGCGTCGTCGACCAGCGCGTCGCGCTGCGCATGGGTCAGCTTCAGGCGCAGGCCCAGCCGCGTGCGGCCCTGCTCCAGCGCGTCGACGATGTCCTTGCGGGCGATCAGCCGCTCGGGCGTCTGCCGGGCCTTGTCGTCGCTCTTGTAGGAGCGGGTGCCCACCAGTTCACGCGCCAGCAGGCCAGGGTAGGCCTCCAGTGCCACGCGCTGCGGGTCGCCCGGGTGCAGGCCGGGCAGGTGCACGCCGGCGTCGATCAGCGCCGGCACACCGGCATGCAGCATGAAGGCCACCGGCGGGTTGACCCACTTCATGCTGGGCGAGGAGCCGGCGGGCCGGTCGCAGGCGCGGTGCGCGAACTTGCCCCCCACCGGCCGCGCGTTGCAGAAGGCGGCGAAGGTGCTGCGGATCTCGTCGCGGCTCAAGGCCGCGTAGTGGCGCATCAGCGGCAGCCAGGCGGTCGGCCAACCCAGTTGCTCGACCAGCTCGCGCGGCAGGCCGAAGGGCAGGTCGAACGCGCCGAGCCACGGGCCCGGCGTGGCCAGCAGGCGAGCGAAGCCGGCCGCGTCGGGCAGGGTCTCGATGGCCTCCAGCCTCAGCACCGCGCCTGCGCGCCGGCCCCAGGCGGCGACGATGGGTTTGGCCGGGCGCGGCGCACTGGAGAAGTCGACGCCGAGCAGGCGCCAGGGGGGAGCTGGTTCGGACATGTCCGCCTGATTGTGGCGGGCACCGAAGGCCCTTGAGGATTGTTGAGTTCGGCCTGGCCCGATGCCACGCCCGCCGCTGCTACGGTGCGGGCACTTCAACACCGTGATCCGAGGAGACCTTCATGCCCTGCTTGCGCCCCGCCCTGCCCCGATGGCTGGCCCCGACCCTGCTGGCCTGCGCCTGCGCCACCGCCACCGCCGCGCCGGTGTGGGTGTCGATGGACGAAGCCGCCTACCGTGTGCTGCAGTCGCAGCGCCTGGACCATGACGCGACCGAGCGGCACGTCGTCACAGCCTTCACCGCCGAGCGCACCGCGCGCCAGGACACCTTGGTGATCCTGCGCGCCGACGACGACCAGCTGCACCGGCTGTCGCTGGCCGCCCACGAGGCGCTGCACCGCTGCGGCGGCTTCATGGTGCACGAGTCACGCGAGGATGCGCGCCGCACCGTGGCCGCCCTGCAGCAGCATGCGGGCGGCGAGCGCCTGCGTGCCCTGGCCACCGTGCCCAGCTACGTGATCGACGACAACGCCCAGGTCAATGCCCTGCTGCCGCAGCTGCAGGAGACCCAGATCCTCTCGACCATCTCGAAGCTGCAGAGCTACAGCAACCGCTACTACCGCAACGCCGTGGGCGCGAAGGCCTCCAACGACCTGGCCGCCGGCTGGGCCCTGCTGGCCGCTGGCCGCAGCGACGCCAGCGTCTCGCAGTTCACCCACCGGAACTTCCCGCAGAAGTCCGTCATCCTCAACCTGCGCGGCAGCGTGGCGCCCGATGAGATCGTGGTGATCGGCGGCCACCTCGATTCGATCAGCCCCAACGCCGTCCTCAGCCCGACCGGCAAGGCCCCGGGCGCCGACGACGACGCCTCCGGCATCGCCACCCTGCAGGAGGTGATGCGGGTGCTGCTGCAGAGCGGCTACCAGCCGGCGCGCACGCTCCAGTTCATCGGCTACGCCGGCGAGGAAGCCGGCCTGCTGGGCTCCAAGGAGATCGCCCAGAGCTATGCCGCGCAAGGCCGCAACGTGGTGGGCGCCCTGCAGCTGGACATGACGGCCTACCCGGGCGGCAGCAGCGACATCACGCTGATCAGCGACTACACCAACACCGCGCAGGACAACTTCCTGGCCGCGCTGGCCTCCACCTACCTGCCCAGCGCGCGGGTGGTGCGTGACGTCTGCGGCTACGCCTGCTCCGACCACGCCTCGTGGACGGCCCAGGGCTTCGCCGCCTCGTTCCCGTTCGAGGCGCCGCTGGGCCAGGACAACCCGCACATCCACACCCCCAAGGACAAGCCGGTGAAGTTCGGCAACTCGGCCGCCCACGCGATCCAGTTCGCCCGCCTGGCGCTGGCCTACGCGGTGGAGCTGGGCAGCGACAGCGGCCCCGCCGCACGCTGAGCAGGCCCCGGCGGCTTGGCGACAATGGCGTCGCCATGCTCCGCCGCCACCGCCTGCTCGTCGTCGTCCTGATCCCGCTGCTGTCCATCGCGGGCGGGCTGTACGCCGCGCACCGCTTCGCCGTGCAGCGGCTGCAGGGCGCGCTGGTCGAGGCGCTGGGCCCGCGGGCCCAGGTCGGCGCCATCGAGCTGGGCTGGGCCGGTGTCACCGTGCGCGACCTGCGGGTGGTGGCCGGCACCGGCTGGCCGGCCGACGAGGAACTGCGCGCGCGCGAAGTGCGCGTGCGGCCCGATCTGCTCGGCGCGCTGGCCGGCCACTGGCGCATCGACCGCATCGACGTCACCGACGCCCGCGTCGTGCTGCTGCGCACCCGCGACGGCCGCCTGCGCGTGCTGCCCTCGATGCTGGAGGCCCGCCGCCCGGCCCCGGCCGCCAGCGGCGCGGGCGCTGGGGCGCCGCGGGTGCTGGTCGACCAGGTGGTGCTGAGCGGTGTGCAGGTGGATCTGTTCGACGCCAGCCTCGGGGCGCCGAAGCCGCACCGCATCCAGCTCACCGATCTGAACGCCACGCTGGAGACCCTGGCGGTGCCGGCCTTCGACATGCCGATGCGGGTGGACATCGGCGCCACCTTCAAGGGCCCCCAGCGCGACGGCCGGCTGCGCCTCGCCGGCACGCTCACCCCCGCCACCAAGGACGCCCAGCTGCGGGCCGATCTGCAGGGGGTGGATCTGCTGGCCCTGCAGCCCTATCTTTTGAAGATGGCCGACGGCGGCGTGCGCCAGGGCCTGCTGGATCTGCGGCTCGACGCCACCGTGCACGCGCAGCGCCTGAAGGCCCCCGGCCGCATCGTGCTGACCGGGCTGGAGCTGGCCGACGGCCCCGGCGTGCTGAACCGCTTCGCCGGCCTGCCGCGCCAGGCCGTGCTCGGCGCGCTGAAATCGCACGACCGCATCGAGCTGAATTTCACCCTCGAGGGCCGGCTGGACGACCCGGCCTTTTCGATCAACGACAGCCTGGCCCGCCGCTTCACCACCGGCCTGGCCGAGGCGCTGGGGGTCAGCGTGGAGGGCGTCGTCGACGGCGTGGGCCGGGTGCTGAAGGGCTTGCTGGGCCGCTGACGAGCCGGCCCCGCGGCTTGTGCCACGATGCCGCATCGGCAACCGGCAGGAGACACGTGAGATGAAGATCGCCATCATGGGTTCGGGCGGTGTGGGTGCCTACGTGGGGGCGCGCCTGCAGGCGGCTGGCGAGACCGTCCACTTCATCGCCCGGGGTGCCCACCTGCAGGCGCTGCAGCGCAACGGCCTGCGCATCGAGAGCCCCGTTCACCCGCTGGTGCTGGGCGCGGTGCAGGCCACCGACGACCCCGCCACCATCGGGCCGGTGGATCTGGTGGTGTTCGCCGTCAAGCTCTGGGACACCGAGGCCGCGGCCCGCGCTATCGCCCCGCTGCTGGGCCCGCAGACCCGCGTGCTGACGCTGCAGAACGGCATCGACAGCGTCGAGATGATCGCGCGCCACGTACCCGGCGCCACGGTGCTGGGCGGCGTGATCTACGTGTCGGCGGTGATCGACCGGCCCGGTGTCATCCGCAGCCCCGGCGGCCTGCACCAGATCGTGATGGACGCGGCCGGCGGCGACCCGGTGGTGGCCGCTTTCTGCGCCGCCTGCGACCGCGCCACCGCGCTGGATGCGCGGCCCACGCCCACCATCGGCACGGCCATCTGGGAGAAGTTCATCGCGCTGGCCTCGCTGTCGGGTGCCACCTCGTTGCTGCGGGCCACCATGGGCCAGATCCTCGGCCACCCGGAAACGAAGCTGCTGCAGCGCCAGTTGGTCGACGAGGCGGCAGCCGTCGGCCGCGCCGCCGGGCAGGCGATCCGCGAGCCCCTGGCCGACGAGATCATGGCCAAGCTGGCGGCCATGCCCTATGCCTTCCGCTCCTCGATGTCCGAGGATCTTGAGCGCGGCAAACCGCTGGAGCTGCAGTGGCTCTCCGGCCGGGTGCATGGCCTGGGGCAGCAACTGGGCGTGCCCACGCCCGGCCACAGCGTGGTCTACCGCGCGCTGGTGCTGCACGAGCACGGCCGGCCGGGCTGACCGGCCAGGCCAGGCCAGGCTCAGCCGAGCGCCGGGCCGCCATGGGCCGGAGGCCCATGGCCCTCGCCAGGCACAAACAGTCCTCAGGACTGTTTGAGTCCGGGCTCGGCTCACCAAGCCGGCTGAGCACCCGCCCGGCGGGTGGGGCCGGTACCCCGGCACCGGGTGCCCTACCTCAGGGCGCGTCGAGCCCGGCCCGCCGCAGCTGCGCGCGCAGGCGCTCGATCTCGTCGAGCAGGTCCAGCATCACCGCCACACTCTGCAGGTTGGCCTCGAAGGCCTGCTGCAGCCGGCGGATGCGGCGCACCCGCGCCAGCTCCTCGCCTCCGAAGCGCCAGCCGGGCTGCTCGGCAGCGGGTTGCACCAGGCCTTCGTCGACCAGCAGGCGGACGAAGTCCGCAGGCGTGCCGCAGGCGGCGGCGAAGGCGTCGAGGTCGAGGCGGTGCTCGTCGACCAGGCAGACACCGAGGGTGACCGTGGTGGTGTTCATGCGTCGGCTCCCTGGGTGGCACGTGGGTCGAAAGCCAGGTCGATCGCCATCTGGCGGTAGGCCGCGCGGGCCTTCTCGTCCTTCGCGGGCGGGAGCACCAGCTCCAGCACGACATACAAGTCGCCGGGCGTGGTGCCCGGGATGCCGCGCCCGCGCAGGCGCAGCCTGCGGCCGGTTTGCGAGCCGGGCGGCACGTTCATCTCGACCAGCCCGTCCGGCGTGGGCACGTTCACCGCCGCCCCGAGGGCGGCCTCCCACGGGGCCACGCGCAGCGTGAAATGCAGGTCACGCCCGTCGACGCGCCACTGTGCGTGCGGCGCAAACTCGATCTCCAGGTACAGGTCGCCCGGTGGGCCCTCGCCCAGGCCCACCGAGCCCTGGCCGGCCAGGCGGATCTGCTGCCCGGCGCGGATGCCCTTGGGGATGGCGACCTGCAGCCGGCGCTCCTTCAGCACCATCTGCCCGGAGGCGTCCAGCTCCGGGCTGTGCAGGGTCAGCTCGCGGGTGGCACCGCGAAACGCGTCCTCCAGCGGCACCACGATCTTGGCGTGGTGGTCCTGGCCGCGCCGCGCACGCGGTGCGCCCCGCCGGGCGGCACCGAACAGCGCTTCGAAGAAGGCACTGTGGTCGGCACCGTCACCGGCCTCGCCCGGCCCACCGCTGAACTCGAAGCCGGCGTCCCAGCCGGGTGGTGGCTGGAAGGGCTGGCCGGCCTGCGCGGCCTGGCCCACGCGGTCGTAGGCGGCGCGCTTCTCGGGGTCGCGCAGCACCTCGTGGGCCTCGTTGAGCGCCTGCATGCGCTCGGCGGCACCGGCCTCCTTGTTGATGTCCGGGTGGTGCTTGCGCGCCAGGCGCCGGAAGGCCTTCTTGATGTCGCCTTCGCTGGCCGTGCGCTCGACGCCGAGCACCTGGTAGTAGTCCTTGAACTCCATCGTGGGCACCTTCAGAGCGTGGCGGAGTCGCCTGCGCGAAGTATGCTCGCCGGCAGCCAGCCGATAATCGCCCGCATGCTCTCCCCGCGCCCGGTTTCCACTGCCGCCCTGCGCCAGGCCCGGCGCGCCTGGAAGCTGCTGCACCTGGACTCGACGCAGGCCCGGGCGGGCGCCGAGCGTGCCATCCAGGCCGCCGGCGACGACGATGCCCTGGCCGAGGGCTGGGGCCGGCTGGCACTCGGCTTCCACCTGCTGTACTACGGCACGGCAGCCGAGGCAGCGCGGGAGCTCCAGCGCGCGCAGGCCTCGTTCGAGCGCGCCAGCGACCGCACCGGCCACCTGCTCGCCGGCGCCGGCATCGCCCGCGCGTTGTGGCGCCAGGGCCGCGCGCACGAGGCGCTGCAAACCGTGCTGCCGCTGCGCGACGAGGGCGTGCGCGTGCTGCGCCACGAGCAGCGCGGCGTGCTGCTGAACGCGATCGCCGGCTGCTACTCGGCGCACGGCGACTCGGCACAGGCCTTCGCCTACATGTTCGAGGCGCTGCGCGACGCCGGCCCGCGCAGCGGCCACGGATTCGACCTGGCGCTGCACTGCAACCTCTCGCACGAGCTGCTGCAGATCGGCGACTACGTGCATGCGCTGCAGCATGTGGAGCAGGGCCTGGCCCGCATCGGCTCGGTGAAGAACGCGCGCCTTCTAAGCGTGCTGTGGATCAACCGCGTGATCGGCCTGACAGAACTGGGCCGGGCCGGCGAGTCCCTGGCGGATATCGCCGCGCTGCTGGCGATGCCGGCCGACCCGAGCGGGCGCGGCCGCATGGCGGCGCACTACGAGACGCTGGCCATCGCCGCGCTGCGCGCTGGCGAGACGGCCCTCGGAGCCGACCTGATCGAACGGGCCTGGGCGCAGGGTGACACCCTGCTGCCAGACGAACGGCTCGAGCGCGACACCGCCACCGGGCTGCTGGCGTTGGTGCGCGGCGAGCCGGCCGAGGCCGTGGCGGCTCTGCTGCCCTCGGTCCCCGCGGCCCTCAGCGACAGCACCGAGGGCCTGAGCGTGCGGATGCGGGCGCAGTACTTCAACATCCTGAGCGAGGCGCACGAGGCCGCGGGCCAACCCGCTGCCGCGCTGGCGGCGCTGCGGCACGGCCAACGGCTGCACCGCGCCCAGGCCCAGCTCGCGTCGCGGGCCCGCTACCAGGCGGCCACCCTGCAGACCGAGCTGCTGCGCCTGCAGCACCGCCTGGACGAGAACGACGCCCACCGCCGCGCCACCGAGCGCGCCCGCGCCGAGCTCGCCGCGATGAACGCCGAGCTGACGCGCCAGGTCGAGCAGGTGCAGTCGCTGCAGCAGGCGCTGCAGCAGCAGGCCACGCACGACCCCCTGACCGGCCTGTTCAACCGCCGGCACCTGAACGATGCACTGCCCACGCTGTTCGCGCTGGCTCAGCGCGAGTCGCAGACCATGGCGCTGGCCATCATCGACCTGGACCACTTCAAGCGTGTCAACGACGAACACGGCCACGCGGCCGGCGACCGCCTGCTGGCCGCCTTCGGCGAGCTGCTGGCCGGCCACTGCCGCCGCAGCGACGTGGCCTGCCGCTACGGTGGCGAGGAGTTCTGCCTGCTGATGCCGCGCACCGACGCCGCTGGCGCCAGCCGCAAGGTGCAAAGCCTGCTGCGGCGCTGGCGGGCCCAGGCCTTCGACCTGGCCGGCACGCCACTCACCGGGTTGAGCTTCTCGGCCGGCGTGGCCGACACCTCGGTGGCGCCGGCTTCGCCCGACGCGCTGCTGAAGGCGGCCGACGACCAGTTGCTCGCCGCCAAGCGGAGTGGCCGCAACCGTGTCGGCGTGGCAGCATTCGAGCCCGGGGCGCTGGTGCCACGCTGAAGGGGCTGGCGATCGACCCGTGCGGCCACCCCGCACTGCTCGACCCGCCTGTCTGAGCGATCATCGACCCCATGGCATTGAATCGACCGACCATGAAGACCTTTCTCCCGTGGCTCCTGGCGGCAGCGGCAGCCAGTGCGAGCGCTGCCCCCGCGTTGGGGCCCAACGCCTCCGGCACCTACAGCTGCACCTACAAGCTGGCCAGCCCCTGCTCCAGTGGCACGGCCAGCGTCGAGCTGCTGGAGGGCAAGCTGCAGAAAGTCTCTTTCGACAGCACCTACTGCAAGGCGCCGGACAACGCCGGCAACCGCTGCACCCTGCGCTCGGCCCGCGGCGGCAGCGACAAGTGGACCGAATCGGGCAACTCGGTGCTGATCGGCTTCTTCGACCTGCGCTACCCGCAGGCCGACGACGAGTTCAAATTCATCCTGGAAGCCGACCGGCTGGTGCTGGATTTCTCCGACACCCAGACCTTCATCAAGTGCGGCCTGGGCGCGGAACTGCCCGAGCGCGTGCTCATCGTCCCGGCGGATCCGCAGTGCCGGGTGGAGCAGTAGCGGTCAGGAGGCTGCCTGGTCAGCCCTGAGCGCCAGGAAGGTCCACACCGCGCCGGCAAAGTCGGCCAGGCCGAACAGCACCAGCACCGGGCTGGCCAGGCCCAGCACGGCGAAGGCACCGAAGGACACCAGCACCAGCACCCGGGTGTAGACGGAGACCCGGAACACGCCCTTGGCCTCGTCGCGCGCCGCGTAGAGGTAGTACAGCCCGATGTTGAAGACCAGCACGCCGACCACGCGGATCCAGACCTCCCCGGTGGGCGGCATGCCGAACACCCCGAGCAGCAGGTTGGGCTGGAGCGCCAGCCCCACGCCCAGCACCAGCAGGTAGATTCCGAAGGCCTTGACGCTGAACGCGGCTTTGGACATGAGGTTCCTTGGTTCGCCAGGGCTGGCGCGCCTGGAGTGGGGCGGATGCTCCGCGGCCGGTCCTCAGGTCTTGGCCGACTTCTTCGTCGCCCGGCGCGCGGCGTCGAGCGCCGCCGCCTTCTGGGCGTGCTTCTCGGACCGCGACGCATGCGGCTTGGCCGCCTTGCCGGGCTTGGCCTCCTTCGGCGGCTTGTCGCTCTTGGCGGCCTTGGCCTTCGGCGCTGCCCGCGTGGTGCGCAGCAGCTTCGCGGGCTTGGGCCGGGGCAGCAGGGCTTTGGCCTGGCTCTCGGCACGGGCGGCCTTGAGGCCGTTGCGCTCGTCGAGCAAGGCCTGCTCTTCATTCGACGGGGCGCCGTCGGCGCCGTGCGAATGGATGCGCGTCAGCATCGCCAGATGCAGCCGGGCTCCGTTCTTGTGAAGCTGGTGGTTCAGGGTGGCACCACGAATCGGCATGACGAATCCTCCGGCTTGGGTTGGGCGCCCAATGTAGGCCGGGATGGCCGGGAATGCCACCCCCAGCCGCCACCTGCGGACCTTGTTGGCACCCGGCACGGCATGGCAAGACCCTGCGGCTGGCGTCCACGGCCCAGGGCTGGGACAATCGCCGGTTCGCCCGAAGCCAGCCACCCGTGACCACCGCCACCCCCACCGCTCGCCCCGGCTCCCAGAAAGCCCCCCAGGCCCACCAGCGCGCGCCCGGCGCGGCCAAGGCGCTGACGGCCTACCGCCCTTACTGGGCCAAGCGCTTCGGCCCGGCGCCGTTCTTGCCGATGAGCCGCGCAGAGATGACGCAACTTGGCTGGGATTCGTGCGACATCATCGTGGTGACCGGCGACGCCTACGTGGACCACCCCAGCTTCGGCATGGCGGTGATCGGCCGGGTGCTGGAAGCCCAGGGCTTCCGCGTGGGCATCATCGCCCAGCCCGATTGGCAATCGGCCGATCCGTTCAAGGCGCTGGGTGCCCCGAACCTGTTCTTCGGCGTCACCGCCGGCAACATGGATTCGATGATCAACCGCTACACCGCGGACCGCAAGATCCGCAGCGACGACGCCTACACCCCCGGCAACGTGGGCGGCAAGCGTCCGGACCGCGCCAGCCTGGTCTACGCCCAGCGCTGCAAGGAGGCCTACCCCGAGGTGCCCATCGTGCTGGGCGGCATCGAGGGCAGCCTGCGCCGCATCGCCCACTACGACTACTGGCAAGACAAGGTGCGCCGCTCCGTGCTGGTGGACGCCAAGGCCGACCTGCTGCTCTACGGCAACGCCGAGCGCGCCATCGTCGAGATCGCCCACCGCCTGGCCGCGCGCGAGCCGGTGGGCCACATCACCGATGTGCGCGGCACCGCCTTCGTGCGCCGGCACGACGACCCCACCGCCGCCGGCTGGTTCGAGCTCGATTCGAGCGAGGTGGATCTCCCCGGCCGCATCGACGCCCACATCAACCCCTACCAGACCACCAGCGAGCAGGCCGAGGCACAGGGCAGCACCTGTGCCAAGGAAGAAGGCTCGGGCAGCGTGGCCGAGCCGGCGTTCAAGCCCATCGCCTTCGTGCGCAACCTCAGCGGCCGGGTGGCCCTGCCGCCACGCGAGAAGACCGTCGTGCGCCTGCCCAGCTTCGAGCAGGTGCGCAGCGACCCGGTGCTCTACGCCCACGCCAACCGCGTGCTGCACCTGGAGACCAACCCCGGCAACGCCCGCGCGCTGGTGCAGCGCCATGGCGAGGGCAAGACCGCCCGCGAGGTGTGGATCAACCCGCCGCCCATCCCGCTGACCACGGCCGAGATGGACCACGTGTTCGACCTGCCCTACGCCCGCTCGCCGCACCCGGCCTATGCGGACGAGAAAGGCGGCCACGACGGCGCCACCAAGATCCCGGCCTGGGAGATGATCCGCTTCAGCGTGAACATCATGCGCGGCTGCTTCGGCGGCTGCACCTTCTGCTCGATCACCGAGCACGAAGGCCGCATCATCCAGAGCCGCAGCGAGGATTCGGTGATCCGCGAGGTCGAGGAGATCCGCGACAAGGTCAAGGGCTTCACCGGCGTCATCAGCGACCTGGGCGGCCCCACGGCCAACATGTACCGCATCGGCTGCAAGAGCCCGGCCATCGAGGCCGCCTGCCGCAAGCCCAGTTGCGTGTACCCCGGCATCTGCCCCAACCTGAACACCGACCACGGCCCGCTGGTGAAGATGTACCGGCGCGCCCGCTCGCTGAAGGGCATCAAGAAGATCCTGATCGGCTCCGGCCTGCGCTACGACCTGGCCGTGCAATCACCCGAGTACGTGAAGGAGCTGGTGCAGCACCACGTGGGCGGCTACCTGAAGATCGCCCCCGAGCACACCGAGGGCGGCCCGCTCAGCAAGATGATGAAGCCGGGCATCGGCACCTACGACAAGTTCAAGGCGATGTTCGACAAGTTCAGTGCCGAGGCCGGCAAGGAACAGTTCCTGATCCCCTACTTCATCGCCGCCCACCCGGGCACCAGCGACGAGGACATGATGAACTTGGCCGTCTGGCTGAAGCGCAACGGCTTCCGCGCCGACCAGGTGCAGACCTTCTACCCCAGCCCCATGGCCACCGCGACCGCGATGTACCACACCGGCCGCAACCCGCTGAAGGGCATCCACCGCGACCCCAAGCGCGGCGGCGAGCTGGTTGATGTGGTGCGCGGCGACAGGCGCCGCCGCCTGCACAAGGCCTTCCTGCGCTACCACGACCCGAACAACTGGCCGCTGCTGCGCGACGCGTTGAAAGACATGGGCCGCGCCGACCTCATCGGCAACGGCAAGCACCACCTCATCCCCACCTGGCAGCCGGCCAGCGATGGCAGCTACCAGAGTGCACGGCGCACCAACTCCACGCCAGCGCCCGGCAGCCGGCCCGGCAAGCCCGCACCCGCGGCGAAGGCCGCAGCCCCCACCAAGGGCCGCATCCTCACGCAGCACACCGGGCTGCCGCCGCGCGAGACCGGAAGCCGGCCGGCCCGGCCCGGCGTGAAGCCGGCGAAGCGCAAGCCGACGCGCTGAACGGGGCTGCTGCGGGCATCCGGCCGAAGCAGCAGGCAATTGCGGCGTGTGCCGCTTGGATTGGTGGTCGGACGAGACTCGTTGGCGTACCTGCCTTCCGATCCAGAGGCGCCGCTCTGGCTTGAACGTGATCGCCGGCATAGCAGCGGTTGCTGACTGTGGCGGGCCGCAGACGAACTCACGCGGACTGCCGACAAGCAGCCGTTGATCTGGTGGGCATGGGCGGCGCGAGCGTCAGCTGTGCGAGGTTTAGCCGCCATCAGGCTCTCGCGACGATGGCCGCGCTGCTGCGCGAATGGCTGCCTCTCTTCGGCGCCTACTCGCGGTACCGACCCCTTGCGGCCGGTGACGCTCACAAGGTCACGTAGTGCCATACATCGGGAGCGGTCCTTCAAGCTCAAATGTCGAACTCGCGGACTACTGATCCCCTCTCACCAGACCAGGCAACCGCCGTTGCGAAACGAGAAGCAAATCTCCTTGTCGCTGCGTGTCGTGAGCACAAAGCGCGGGCCGTCGTTGCGGAACCACCCGATTCCCTTCGCTTTGCGGGAGTAGTAGCCCGTTGTCTCCTGCGTGTTGTACTGCTTGTAGTCGTCGGAGATGATCACCAAGTTCGGGTAGCAGCCATAGGTGTCGAACATATCGGGACAGATGCCGTTTTCTCGCCCGTGGTGCGACGCGACAAGAACGTTCACGCTGGCGGCAGCGTTGCGAAACGGAGGGAAGGTCCTCAGCATGTTTTCGAACCCCCGACGCTCCATGTCACCGGGGAACAGGAACTTGATCCCGCGGATGTTCAAGTGCGTCACCAAACTCAGGTTGTTCTCGTCGTCGAAGTACGGCCAGGGGTTCCAGAAGTAGCTAAGGTCCATGCCTGGAATGACCGGCGGCACCTGAGCCCACTGCATGTCGCGTCGGATGGCGAGCAACTGCGCGAGCGCTTTGATGCCGTCGCCCATGCCATCTTCGGTCTTCAAGTTGAAGATGGTCTCCGGCGTGACGGTCGGGTTGCCCAGGATGCAGCCGACGCCAATCTGGCGCTCCAGTAGGTCCGGGAAGCCAGACATGTGGTCTTCGTCGTAGTTGGTCGCGATGAGCAGGTCAATCCACTTCACACCCAGCGCTTGGAGGTGCTGGCCCGGATACCAGGGCTTGCCCGTCCCGAGGAAGTTCACGGCGTGCCCGCAGTCAATGAGCACGCGCTTGGTCCCGGCTGGTGTCGGCATCGTCAGCAGCGCGCACTGGCCATGGTCAACGTCGAAGATTTGAAGTAAGCCGTCTTGGAGAGCGACGGTCATGCCTTCTTCCCCTCGTCCTTTTCCTTGGCGAACGTCCAGGCCGTGAATACCTCCAGCGCGAAGTGCCGGTAGAACTTCAGGTACCGCAGCGTCATACCGAAGCTGACCGCGAGGGAGATGCGCGCCCACAGCAGGTGTTCTGCCGGGCCCTTGGGCTGCAGGTAGGACCAATACAGCACCGCTGCGTCGACCAGGCCTACGAGGGCCGTGTTGCGGCAGAAACCGTAGAGGTTCAGAAAGTTGTCGAGCCTCGATGCGATTGCCGGCGTGCCGCGTCCGTATGCGTGCGCCGGCCAGAACAGCGCCTCGCCGGGCTTGTTAACGCCGAGCTTGCCACCTTTATCCAGGGCGGCCTTCTGCGTTTCGGCCGGCAGCGCTTCGAAGTAAGTCGGCATGAGCCTTCGGATCCACCGCCACGCTTTGGGCTGACCGAAGAGGATATTGCGCGGGTAGCCGAGCAGTTTGCCAACCAGCAGCTTCTCGTAGAGCCAAGACGACGCCGAGGCGACCAGTTGACCCACCGTGTAGGCCACCGATACCGCGATGACGCCCTGCACCACGGTCCAACTATCACGAAGCAGTAGCTTGGTGCCCGCGGCCTGGTCCAGCGCGAACAGGAGCATGAAGCCGGCGCTGAGGTAGGCCCAAAAATCGTACGAGGTGAACGGGATCTTCTGGTCCACGACGTGACCCCTGGTGGCTGTGTTTTGTCGCAGTCTACCGGGGACCGTCATTTGGCGAACGGTGTTCTGTGCTGGTCCCACCGCATTGGTCTTGGCGTCGCTGAGACCGGCTGGAGTCCCTGCCATGCGCGCGCCCTTCGCGGGCGAGATCGCACTGGCACGTCTCGTGGAGCCGTGGCGCCTAACACATTACCTTCCGCGCAATCGTGTTTGCACTGGCTCCAGAGACACTATATGTAGCGCATTTGGCTAGAATCTTCACTACATATAGCGTGTCCCACCCTTTCGCCACGTCACGCCAGAAGCGCGTCGGCGTCCAGCTTCCCGCAAGACGGAGTCGTTATGCCCACCAACATCAAACCGGTCGCGACTAGGTTCCGGGCCTATCAGTTGGGCTCGCACGGGTCTTCGTTCTCCTACTTCGCCGGCAACACGTTCACGCTGCTCGAGGCACGCGTCACCGACCAGAGCAGGCCGCGGCTACTGGCGGAGCTGAAAGCCTGCGGCAAACGAACGATCGATACCCTCCACATCACCAGTTGGGACAGCGACCACTGCAACGAAGGGGATCTCGAGTGGCTGCTGCGTCACCTTCCGCCCCACCGTATCGAGTACCCGGGCTACCGGCCGCAAACCGACTGCGGCGAGGCGTGCCTGAAGCAAATCCAGGCCTACCACCGCAAGTGGGTCGGCTCGCACAATGTCGTGATCCAGCGGGTCGATCCGCCGTACATCGAGTCCCTGGGCAAGGCCGAAGTGCTGGGCTACCAAGACATCGTCTACCACCCCAAAACGATCACGGACCGCTCGAACGACAACTCCACCGTCAAGTTCTTCCGTACCGGGGCCTTCAACGTGCTGAGCCTGGGCGACGTGGAATACCAGGGGATCGCGGCAATGCTGCAGCGGTGCAGGACGCTGTGCCGAGAGGTGGACGTCATGATCCTCGCGCATCACGGTGCGGACAACGGGTTCACGACCCGCAGGTTCCTAAAGGAGCTCGCGCCGCAGGTGGCGGTCTGCAGCTCGAACTACGGCAATCACTTCGATCACCCGCGGCAGGAGATCCGCGACCTGCTGTACGAGCAGCGCATCGACCTTTTCACGACCAAGACGGGCGACGTGCTGATCCACTCGACCGGTGGGCACACGATGGACTATCAGGTCACGAACCTGAAGGCGGACTCGGAAGCGGTCTCCTCGCAGTACAGCTTCAGATCGCGCAAGTCCAAGCTGCTGAGGCAAAACGCTGACACCGTTCGCGCGGTGCTGCTGCCGGGCTTCAAGGGGCTGCGATAGCGTCTGAGTCGCCAACCGTTTGCGAGTCGGTGCCTCATTGGCGGCCAGGCAGCAGAGACCGGACGTTCCACGCATATAGATCACAGACAGAAAACGCTGCTGCAAAGGGGTAGTAAATGGTCCAGCGTCGATTGTCGGCACCGGATCACACGCCCTGTTCGACCCGTGGGGCGCATTCACTGTCCGAACACGGACGCACGGCTGCCATACGCCGTGCCGCTCGTCCAGTGACTGCTTATGACCGCCGCAGCCGCTCGAGTTCCAGCCTGCGAACGTCCCAGACCAGTCTGTTTCGGTCCCCGGGATCACGACACTCAAACTGCTGCCCTTCCGGAACCGTTCAATTCTGAGCGTCGTTCCCCATTTCACCAGACCCCTACAGTTCGCAGGATCAATAGCCAAGGCGCCCACCAACACCCACACCACGAAGACCACCCGCGGCCTCAGGCGTCCACAGGCGCCCGCGATACAGCCATCCCGGGAAGGGATGCAGGGTAGCCGCTCGCGGTACCTCAACTCGCCACAAGAGACAAGGTGTGTGCATCGCGGGCCAGCAGCCAGCGGCCGTCGGGTTGTTGGCGGTAGATGGTGATCCGGTGCCCGGCCAGTTCGGTGCTGGCGCCGCCGGCGTGCGGTGTCAGGGTGAGTGAATCCCGGCACCGTGTGTACGCCATGTCGCCCGCGACCACGACCTCGTCCGGCTCGCTGATGCAGCGGATCTGGAACTGTTGGTGCGCCGCCAGGAAACCGGCGGGGAATCCCTCCCGGCCGAAGGGTGCTCGGCCGGGATTGAGGAACACGACGTCGTCTGCCATCAGGTTGAGCAGGCAGGCCAGATCGCCGGCGTTGACGGCGTCGATCCAGGTGGTGTGCACCTCGCGGATGGCCCGTTCATCTGATCCCATTGGATGACCTCCAGTCAGCAGTGCGACGAGCGGGACCGGCTACGGCTGCGCCAGCAGCCGCTGCAACAGCTCCAGCGTGGGGTAGCCATCCGCCGGCAGGCCGATGCTGCGTTGGTAGCGGCGCAGGCCGTCGCGGGTGGCGGGGCCCATCAGGCCGTCGGGCGCGCCGCTGGCGAAGCCGCGCTCGTTCAAGGCCACCTGCAGCGCGGTCGTCTGGGCGCGGCTGAGGGCTTGCAACTCGCGGGGCCACGGTGCCTGCACCCCGGGCCCGCCGGCCAGTTGCTGCGCCAGCAGGCCCACGGCCAGCGCATAACTGGTCGAGTTGTTGTAGCGCAGGATGGCCCGGAAGTTGGTGCCCACGATGAAGGCCGGCCCGCGCGCGCCGGCGGGTTGCAGGATGCTGGCCTCGCCCAGCTCGGGCGGGGGCGCGCCCTCCAGGCCTTGCACGCCCTCGGCGGCCCACTGGGCGCTGGGCTGCCGCAGCGCGGGGTCGGCCCGGCCGGGGTCGAAGCCGTCCGGCAGGCGCACCTCGGCGCCCCAGGGCTGGCCGGCCTGCCAACCCGAGTGGGCGAGGAAGTTCGCGGTGGAGGCCATCACGTCGGCCAGGCTGCCCCAGATGTCGCGCCGGCCATCGCCGTCCGCATCCACCGCATGGGCCAGGAACGTGGTGGGCAGAAACTGCGTCTGCCCCATCGCGCCGGCCCAGGAGCCGATCATCTGCACGCGCTCGATGTCGCCGCTTTGCAGGATCTTCAACGCAGCCATCAACTGGCCCCGTGCCCAGGCGCCGCGCCGGCCCTCGTAGCCCAGCGTGGCCAGCGCGTCGATGGTGGGGATGTTGCCGTAGTTGCCGCCGTAGTTGCTCTCCATGCCCCAGATGGCCACCACGATGGGCGGTGGCACACCGTAGCGCGCCGTGGCGGCCTCGGCCTCGGCGCGGTACTGCGCCAGCTTGGCCTGGCCCTGGGTGATGCGCTGCGGGGTGATGGCGCTGTCCAGGTAGGCCCACACCGTGCGCGTGAACTCGGGCTGTGCACGGTCGGCTTCGACGACGCGCGGCAGGTACTGCACGCCATCGAGCGCGGCGCGCAGCGTGGCCTCGTCGATGCCGGCCGCCAGCGCGCTGGCGCGGAAGCTGGCCACCCAGCGGGCGAAGCCCTGCTCGGCGGCCTCCTGGGCGGCCGTGTCCGTTGCGGGGGCGCTGGCGGCCGATGCCGCCGATGAGGTAGCTGCGGGCGGCTGAGCGGCCGGCTCAGGTGCGGCGGCGCAGCCTGCCAGGGCGACGAGCGCGAACGCGCTCAACGCGCGGCGCAATGGCCAGGAACCAGGTTCGTGCATGCCGCCGATTTTGCGGCCATGGCAAGGCGGCCGGGTTACAGCGGGAACACCACCTGCACCAGCGACGGCCCGTCCGGGTGCGGGCGGGTGTGGGCACCCAGGCCACGCATCAGCACCAGCATGCGGCGGTTCTCCGGCAGCACGTCGCCCACCAGCGCGCGCAGGCCCTGGTGGCGGGCGCGGCGCGCCAGCCTGTCGATCAGCGTGCGGCCCAGGCCCAGGCTCTGCCAGTCGTCGGCCACGGCCAGCGCGAACTCGGCCTCGCCGGGCTGGCCGGCCAGGTGCACGTAGCGGGCGTCGGCCACCAGCCGGGGCGCGGCATCCGGCTCGGGCGTCAGCGCCTCGGCGACCAGGGCCACGTGCTGCGCCGGGTCCACCACGGTCATCTGGTGCAGCATCGCCGGGCTCAGCTGCCGCAGGCCGACATGGAAGCGCTTGTGCCGCGAGGCCAGCGAGAGGCCGCTGACAAAGGCCTGCTCGGCCTCGGCATCCTGCGGGCGGATCGGGCGCAGCAGCACGGCGCGGCCGCGCGGCAGCGCCAGGCGCTCCTCGGCCGGCGGTGCGGGCGGCCGTGGCGCGGCGGGGGCCGGCCGGCGCTCGCGCCGCTCGGCGCGCAGGGCCTCCAGCAGGCACTGCACGGTGTGCATCACAGCGCCTCGGCCAGTTCCTGTGCCAGCGTGGGCTGCGGGCGCAGATCCAGCATCGCCGGGCCGCCCAGCGCGCACACCAGCACCGGCTCGCCGCCAGACACGTCGAAGCCCTCGCCAGCCTCCAGCACGATGTCGCGCGGGTCGTTGTCGATGGTGACCCACAGGGTGCCGGCGGCGCTGGTCAGGCGCGCCGCGGCAAGGTCGGACAAGCGGGTGCTCTGGCCGCGTTCGAGGTGCATCCGGGTGGAGGTGGTGGAGATCAGCATGGCGGGCTCCTGGGTGAGGCGCGTGGGGCGGGGATGCGTGGTTCGCATGCACGGGGCACTTGCATCGTGGCCACCGTGGGGCGAATAATCCCGCCACGCCTCCTGCATGACAAACGATCGTTTCGCACATCTCGCATTCCCTGAACGCATGCAAACAAAAGCCCCGGACCGCCTCCCGCCGCTGGATCTGCTGGGCTCCTTCGAGGCCTGCGCCCGGCACCTCAGCTTCACCAAGGCAGCCGCCGAGCGCTTCGTCACCCAATCGGCCATGAGCCGCCAGATGCGCGCGCTGGAAGACGACCTGGGCGTGGCCCTGTTCACCCGCGAGCACCGCGCGCTGTCGCTCACGCCGGATGGGCAGCGCCTGTTCGCCGCCTGCAGCCAGGCGCTGGGCACCCTGCGCGGCGCGGTGCGCGAGATCCGCGCGCCGCACCGGCGCGAGGTGCTGGCCCTCACCACCACGCCGGGCTTCGCCTCGCTGTGGCTGATCCCGCGGCTGACCGCCTTCACCCGCGCCCACCCGGGCATCGACGTGCGGCTGGATGCCACCTTCGAGAACCGCAACCTCGCGGCCGATGGCTTCGATCTGGCCATCCGCTACGCCAAGGCCGGCGCCAGCAGCCAGGGCCAGCAGCTGTTCCAGGAGAGCCTGCTGCCGGTCTGCAGCCCGCGGCTGGTCAGCGAGCTGGCGCTGCCGCTGCGCGAGCCGGCCGATCTGGCGAGCCACACCTTGCTGAAGATCGTGGTGCCGGGCATGAACCCGGGCGTACCGATCGAGTGGGAGCCCTGGTTGCGGGCCATGGGCCTGGACGACCTGCAGCCGGCCGCCACGCTGAGCTTCAACGCCTATGCCGAGGCCATCGCCGCCGCCATCGCCGGCCAGGGCGTGGCGATGGGCCGCCGGCCGCTGGTGGATGCGCTGCTGGCCAGCGGCCAGCTGGTCGCGCCGTTCCAGGGCCAGGCGGCCTCGCCGCGGGTGTACCAGCTGGTCATCGACCCCGCCGCGCGCAGCCGGCCGGCGGTGCGTGCGCTGGCGCAATGGCTGCTAGACGAAGCCGCCGGCAGCGATCAACTGGGCAGGGAAAGCAGCTAGGGTCGGCCGGCGTGTGCGCGGCACAATCGTTCGCACCCGCGGCCGATCGACCGTTTCTCACGCTGAAAGGGGGCCCCCATGAACCTGCTCGGACTCGTTCGTACCCTGCGTTTCCTGCCCGCCCTGGCCTTGTTGTCGGTGGGCGGCCAGGCGGTGGCCAGCACGCTCAACCAGAACGTCTCCTGGACCATCGACCGCGCCGGCACCAGCACCAAGTACCGCATCGTCGCCTACGGCGATTCGATCTACGCCGGCTACAACGGCTCGATCACCAACGCCGCCAAGTTCGCCGCCCCGACCGTGGATGCCGAGTACCTCTCCGCCCACTGGGGCGCCGACATCGAGAGCGTGCGCCGCGCCAAATCCGGTGCCGTGGCGTCGGATGTCTACAAGAGCAAGATCGTCGGCGAGCGCTCGTACATGCAGGCCAGCAGCACGCGGGTGGTCACGTTCGAGATGTGCGGCAACGACGGCCTGCAGGCCCGCAGCGCGCTGAAGGACCAGTCCGGCACCTGCAACTACAACGTGCTCGCCACGGCCGAGGCCAACTGCAAGACCTACGTCGCCGCGGCGATGGACTACATCAACGCCAATGCCTATGCCGGCGTGAAACTCAAGGTCATCTCCAACCTGTTCTACCCTGGCTATGCGGCCGACAACGTGCAGAGCAATTGCCGCGATCCGGGCACCGGCGCCACGATCAACCTGCAGGACAAGTTCCTGCCCGCGTTGGCGCGCATGAACTACTGGATGTGCGAGTACGCGCGGCAAAAGGGCTTCCAATGCACCGACAGCTTTGCCGACTACATGGGCGCCGACTACGACCGTGATGGTGACGGCCTGGTCGACTCCGAGGCGCTGCGCCACATGCCCGGCGAAAGCGAGTCCAACTACGTGACCCGCATCACGTCGACGCTGCGCTCGACGATCCGCGATGCCAACACGCACTTCGTGTCGGCCACCAGCAGCTACGACTACATCCAATCCGACGACACGCACCCCACCTACTCCGGGGGCACCGTCACCGCCGGCCTGTTCGGCGGCAGCAGCGGCAAGGGAGCGCCGCGCTACAGCAACATCCCCGGCGGCAAGAACCCGATCTGGAACCAATATGGCCATGAGCGCATGGGCTGGCGGCTGTCCACCTCCAACCCGCTCGCGCCGTGAGCTGCGGGCACCACGGTGAACCGACCGCCGGGCAGCGAGGGCGGCGGGCCCTGGCGCCCCGCCTGGGGCTACGCGCTGCTGGCGCTGGCGCTGCTGGGCGGGTCGGGCTGGCTGCTGCTGGGCCTGCCGGACGACACCGCCATGGAAGCCGCGGCCCCAACTCTGCCTGCCGCGGCCTCGGCAACGCCACCGGCCGTGTGGCCCGGTGCGGCGTCGGCCGCATCGTTGCCAGCACCGGCTCTGGCGGTGGCCTCCGCTGCGGCGCCGCCCACGGCCCCACAGCCCAGTGACGACCTCGCGGCCCACGTGCCCCCGGGGACGGTGCCGACGATGAACCAGGTCATCGAGCGCCTGCACCAGGCCGGCGTCCGCACCGGGCTGGGCGCCTTCAACCCGCCCGGCACGCGGCCGCCGCTGATCGGGCTGGCCGTGCCGGAGGGCTTCGTGTTGCCGCCCGGCTACGTGCGCCACCACCAGGCCACCGACGACGGCCAGCGCATCGAAGCCATCCTGATGTTCGACCCCGACCACCCCCCACCCGAGGCCGCCGGCCGGCCCCTGGCCACGCCGGCCGAGCGTGTGGTGCCGGCCGAGCTGGCGCCGCCGGGCCTGCCGATCCGGCTCATCAGCCTGCCGCCGCCGGCCGACCCCGGGAGTCCGCCGCGCTGAGCCCCGACCGGGTCCGCGCTGGGTTGCCGCCGCCGGGGGCCCTGCTGGGCCTGCTGGGTGGCGCACTGCTGCTGGCCGGCTACGCACACGGCGGGCCGGGCTGGGTGCTGGGCTTCGTGGCATTGGTGCCCTGGTTGTGGGTGCTGGACCGCACACGCTCGCTGGCCGGCACGCTGCTGGCCGGGCTGGCGATGACGCTGCTGCTGGTGCTGGCCGGTCTCTCTTGGTTCGGGCCGGCCATCGGGCGCTTCACCAGCCTGGGTGCCGGGCCGGGGTGGGCCGTGCTGCTGCTGGCCGCGCCGCTGCTGCAGCCCCAGGTGCTGGTGTTCACGCTGCTGCGCCGGGCGGTGCGGGGGCGGCACGGCCCGGCCCTGGGCGCACTGGCCGGGGCCGCCGCGTGGGTGGGCAGCGAGTGGCTGTGGCTCAAGCCGCTGGGCGACACCTTGGGGCTTGGGCTGTACCCGTCGGCCCACTTGCGCCAGGCCGCCGATCTGGGCGGCACCGCGGGCCTGACCGTGGTGCTGCTGCTCACCAACGAGGCCTTGAACGCCGTGCTGGCCCGCCGTGCACAGGGCGCGCGCGCGCTGGCCGCGCCGCTGGCACTGGCCGTGCTGCCCCCGCTGCTGCTGGCCGCCTACGGCCAGGTGGTGCTGAGCCGCCCGGCGGTGCCGGGCGAGCCCATGCTGCGCATCGGCCTGGTCCAGGCCAACATCACCGACATCGAGGCGCGCCGGCGCGTCCAGGGCGGCTACGAGGTGGTGCGCGAGCTGCTGGACACCCACTTCGCGATGAGCTACGACGCGGTGGAGCGCCAGCACGCCGACGCGGTGCTGTGGTCCGAGACCATCTACCCCACCACCTTCGGCCAGCCCAAGAGCGAGGCCGGCGCCGAGTTCGACCGCGAGATCCTGGCCATCGTCGACGCGGCGCGCGTGCCCTTTGTGTTCGGCACCTACGAGCGCGACGCCGGTGCGGAGTACAACGCCGCGGCGGTGGTCGAGCCGGGCCGTGGGCTGGTCGGTTTCTACCGCAAGACCCGGCTGTTTCCGCTGACCGAATCGGTGCCGGCCTGGCTGGACGGCCCGCTGCTGCGCCGCTGGCTGCCCTGGGCCGGCACCTGGCAGGCGGGCGACGGCGCACGCGTGCTGCCGCTGCGCCTGCGCGACGGCCGCGAGATCCCCGTGCAGCCCCTGATCTGCCGCGACAGCGTGGACCCGGCGCTGGTCATCGACGCGGCGCGGCTGGGTGCGCGCGCGTTGCTGACCCTGTCCAACGACGCCTGGTTCAGCGAGCAGCCGCTGGGGGCCGAGTGGCACCAGGCGGTGGCGGCGTTTCGCAGCATCGAGACCCGGCTGCCGCAGTTCCGCGTCACCACCAATGGTTTCAGCGCCGTGATCGACGCCACCGGCGCCGTGCACGCCAGTGCCGCGATGAACGAGCGCACGCTGGTGGTCGGCGCGCTGCCGGTGCCGGTGCCGCCGCGCACGCTGATGGTGGCCTGGGGCAACTGGGTCGGGCCCACCGCGCTGGTGGCGCTGCTGCTGGGGTGGGGCGCAGGCCCGCTGCTGCGCCGGCTGACGGCGGCCGGTACGCGGCCCGGCACGGCCGCAGTGCTGCCCCTGCGAGGCGCCCTGCTGCCCCCGGCAGCGCGGCTGGCCGCCGGTACGTTGCGCGCCGTGTCGCGCCTCGGCGTGCTGGGCCTAGGGCTGGCGCTGCTGCTCGACGAGGGGCTGCGCACGCAGGTGCTGCTGCAGATGCGCCTGGCCGGGGCGCTGGTGCTGCTGCCCGAGGCTGCGGCCGCCTGCCTGCTGGCCGCCTACCGGTCACGGGTGTCGATCGAGCAGGGGGTCTTGGTGTTCCAGCGTGGCGGGCAGCGGCTGGAGTTGCCCGTGCACCAACTGGCCGCGTTGCAGCACTGGCGCCTGCCCTTGCCCGGCCCGGGGGCGACTCTGCAGCTCGCATCGGGCCGGCCCTGGCGCTACGGCCTGATGGTCCGCCCCACCGCCGCGCTGGCCCGCGCGGTGGCAGCGGCGGGCGGGCCGGAAGCACCGCCGCTGTCGGCCTACCAGCGTGCGCGCGAGGCCGTCGGCCCTGGCCTGCTGGGCAACCCGATGATGAAGTTTGCTGTTCTGCCGCTGCTGCTGGCCGTGCCGGCCTTTCACCTGCACCAGCGCATCGCCTATGGCAGCGCTGTGGGCGAGTACCTGAGCTTCGGCGCGCAGGCCTACGGCCTGGCCTTCCTGCTGTGGTGGGCCTCTTGGGTCATCGGCGTGCTGGTGGTGGCGGCGCTGCTGCGCGTGGGCGTCGAAGCCGGGGCGCTGCTGGGCAGCGTGCTGGCCCCCGCTCAGGCCGAGGCGCAGCGCCGCGGCCTGGAGCGCGCCGCCCACGGGCTGCTGTACCTGGGCCTGCCGGCGTGGTTGCTGTTGCGCATCACAGCCTCCTAGCACCGATAAGATCGCCCCATGTTGATCGAAGCCCTGGGCACCGCGCGCGACATCGGGCGGCTGAGCGAGATCCTCCGCGTGCTGATCCGCCACGGGCTCGGCGACGTGGTGCGCCGCCTCAACCTCGCCGACTCGCTGGAGCGCGCCGGCCACGTGCTGCGCTGGGAGCACGCGGCGGACCTGGCCCGCCTGGCGCCACCGGTGCAGGTGCGGCTGGCAATGGAGGAGCTGGGGCCGGCCTTCGTCAAGTTCGGCCAGATCCTTGCCGGCCGGGCGGATCTGTTCGGTGCCGAGTGGATCGCCGAGTTCGAGAAGCTGCACAGCCATGTGCCCGCGGTCCCCTGGGCCGAGCTGCTGCCGCCCTTGCGCGAAGACCTGGGCGGCGAGCCCGACGCCGTGTTCGCCCGCTTCGACATCGAGCCGCTGGCCGCCGCCTCCATCGCCCAGGTGCACCGCGCCCAACTGAAGGACGGCACCGAGGTGATCGTGAAGATCCGCCGCCCCGGCATCACCGACACCGTCGAGGCGGATCTGCGCCTGCTCGGCCGCCTGGCTGCCGTGGCCGAAGCCGAGCTCCCGGCCCTCAAGCCCTACCGGCCGCAGTTGCTGGTGCGCGAGTTCGCGCGCTCGTTGCGGCGCGAGCTGGATCTGGCGGCCGAGTGCCACCACGCCGAGCGCATCGCCGCCAACCTGGCGCCACTGCCGCATGTGGTGATCCCCAAGGTGCACTGGGCGCACACCGGGCTGCGCGTCAACGTGCAGGATTTCGTCGGCGGCGTGCCGGGCGACCGGCTGGACCTGCTCACACCGGAGGCCGGCTTCGACCGCACGCTGCTGGCACGGCGCGGCTCGCAGGCGGTGCTGAAGATGATCGTCGAGGACGGTTTCTTCCACGCCGACCCGCACCCGGGCAATGTCTTCTACCTGCCGGGCAACCGCATCGCCTTCATCGATTTCGGCATGGTGGGCCGCCTTTCGGCGCGCCGCCGCGATGAGCTGCTGCGCCTGCTGCTGGGCCTGGTGCAGCACGAGCCGCAGGAGGTGGCCGACGTGCTGCTGGAGTGGACAGGCGACGGTGCCCACGCCGACCTGGCGCAGCTGGAGGGCGCGATCGAGGCCTTCGTCGACCAGTACCACGGCGTGCCGCTGGCCGAGCTGAACCTGGCTCAGATGCTGGCCGACACCACCACCATCCTGCGCGAGCACCGGCTGGGCCTGCCGTCGGACCTGGCGCTGCTGATCAAGGCCTTCATCTCGCTGGAGGGCATGGGCCGCGGGCTGGACCCGGGCTTCCACATGGCCGCCGAGGCGCTGCCGCTGCTGCGCCAGGTGCTGCGGGCGCGCTACCAGCCGCGCGTGTTGTTGCAGCGCGCCGGCCAGACGCTGCGCCGCACCCTGGGAGCGCTGGAGCAGTTGCCGCACGACCTGTCGCGCCTGCTGCGCCGCGCCCGCCACGGCCAGGTGCAGGTCAACATCGAGCTCAAGCACCTGAAGCGGCTGGGCGACCAGATCGACCGCTCGGCCAACCGGCTGGCGATGGCGCTGTTGATCGCCGCGCTGATCATCGGCTCATCGATCGTGATGACCGTGCAGGCCGGCCCCACGCTGTTCGGCCTGCCGGCCTTCGGCTTCCTGGGCTTCACCGGCGCGGCCATCGGCGCGTTGTGGCTGGTGCGCGCCATCTGGCGCAGCAGCCACCACCGGGACGATGACGAAGCCTGACTGGATGAGCCGGCGCGCTCAGCGGCCCAGCTTCTTCTCGACCACGTGGCGGCGCAGGCGGTAGGCGTCCGGCATGCCCGAGCCCAGCAGCGGGCGCAGGTAGAGGCGGAAGGCGTCCGTCACATCGGTGCCGCTGGCGCTGATGAACTCGTCTTCCATCACCCGCGTCTTGCCGGCCACCGAGGCCAGCGATGCGAGGTGGTAGTCCACCGAGTAGAAGCCGGTGCGCTGGATGGTCACCGAGCCCGAGGTGTTGCCGCTCGCGTCGCCCCACATCGCGTACTGCACGGCCTTCTCGCCGACCTCGCGCGCCTCGCGCTGATCGACATCGGACACGCAACCGATGAACGAGCGCTGCAGGTAGCCGAAAGTGTCGCCGCGCACGCGCTTGATCTTCAGCTTGCTCTTGATCTCCTCGCACAGCAGGTCGGCCAGCGCGCCGTTGCCGGAGAGTTGCACGTTGCCGTGCGCATCGTGCTCCAGGTCCTTGGCGAGCTGGGCGGCGATCGGCGTGCCCGAGGCGTCGTGGATGCCCTCTGACACGGCGATCACGCAGCGGCCGTAGCGCTCGTGGGTGGCCTTCACGTCGGCCAGGAAGCGCTCCAGCTCGAAGACCCGCTCGGGCAGGTAGATCAGGTGCGGGCCGTCGTCCGGGAACTTCTTTCCCAGCGCCGAGGCCGCCGTGAGGAAGCCGGCATGCCGGCCCATCACCACGCCGATGTAGACGCCGGGCAGCGCCGCGTTGTCCAGGTTGGCACCGGCGAAGGCCTGCGCCACGAAACGCGCGGCCGACGGGAAGCCCGGCGTGTGGTCGTTGCCCACCAGGTCGTTGTCGATGGTCT
>JADMKA010000167.1 GCA_018780145.1 Vitreoscilla sp.
GCTACCGCGGCATGGGCTCGATCGGCGCGATGAAGGCCGGCTCGGCCGACCGCTACTTCCAGGAAAACGACGAGACCAGCAACCCGAACGCCGACAAGCTGGTGCCCGAGGGCATCGAGGGCCGCGTGCCCTACAAGGGCTCGATGGTCTCGATCATCTTCCAGATGGCCGGTGGCCTGCGTGCCGCGATGGGCTACTGCGGCTGCGCGACGATCGACGAGATGCGCGAGCGTGCCGAGTTCGTCGAGATCACCTCCGCCGGCATCCGCGAAAGCCATGTGCACGATGTGCAGATCACGAAGGAAGCACCGAACTACCGGATGGAGTGACGCGCGCCGTGAACCCGAGCGCCCGCGCCCGGCCTGACTCGCCGGGCGCCGTCTTTTTGAATCGCCGAACCCTGTCATGAACCCACCCGCCGCCGCCTCCACCGCCTCGCGCGGCCGCGAGGCTGCCATGCCCTTCATCATGCTGACGGTGCTGATCGACATGATCGCCATCGGCCTGATCATCCCGGTGCTGCCGCACCTGGTGGGCACCTTCACCGCCACGCCCGCGGAGAAGACGATGTGGTTCGGCGTGGTGGCTTTCTCCTTCGGCATCGCCAACTTCTTCGGGTCGCCGATCCTCGGCGGGCTGTCGGACCGTTTCGGCCGCCGGCCGGTGCTGCTGGTGGGCTTCTGCGGCCTGGCGCTGAGCTTCTTCGTCACCGCCATGGCCACGGCGCTGTGGATGCTGATCGCGGTGCGCCTGTTCAGCGGGGCGATGCAGTCGAACGCCGCCGTCGCCAACGCCTACGTGGCCGACATCTCCACCCCGGAGCAGCGCGCCAAGCGCTTCGGCCTGCTCGGCGCGATGTTCGGCCTGGGCTTCATCCTCGGCCCGGCGCTGGGCGGTGTGCTCGGCAGCATCAACCTGCAGTTGCCGTTCTTCGTGGCGGGCGTGCTGGCACTGTGCAACTGGCTGTACGGCTACTTCGTGCTGCCGGAGTCGCTGCCGGTGGACCGCCGGCGCCCCTTCGAATGGCGCCGCGCCAACCCGGTGAGCTCGCTCGCCGGCCTGGCGCAACTGCGCGGCGTGGGCTCGCTGGTGGCGGTGATCGGGCTGTCCGGCCTGGCCCAGTTCACGCTGCACATGACCTGGGTGCTCTACACCGACCTGAAGTTCGGCTGGGGCCCCCGTGAGACGGGCTGGTCGCTGTTCGCGGTGGGGGTGATGTCGGCCCTGGTGCAGGGTGTGCTGATGGGCCCGCTGCTGCGGCGCTTCTCGCCGCGCCGCCTGGCGGTGATGGGGCTGGTGTCGTCGACGCTGGCGTTCGCTGCCTGGGGTTGGGCCAGCGAGGGCTGGATGATGTATGCCGTCATCGTGGCCAACCTGTTCGGCTTTGCCGCCGCGGCGGCGATCCAGAGCATCGTCTCGAATGCCGCCGACCCTTCCAGCCAGGGCCAGACCATGGGCGCCGTGGCCGGGTTGAACAGCCTGATGGCGGTGATCGCGCCGGTGGTCGGCCCGGCGCTGCTGACCCTCGTGTCGCACTTCCCTCGCGGCGACTGGCGCATCGGCGCGCCGTACTATTTTTGCGCCGCCCTCCAGGGCACGGCGACCCTGCTCGCACTTCACCACTTCCGAACCCACCGCGCGGTACCGTTGCCCGCCGCCGCGAACCCCGGAATTACCGCACCATGACGCACGACAAAATCCTGATCCTCGACTTCGGCTCCCAGGTCACCCAGCTCATCGCCCGCCGGGTGCGGGAGGCGCATGTCTACTGCGAGATCCACCCGAACGATGTCAGCGACGCCTTCGTCCGCGAGTTCGCTCCCAAGGGCATCATCCTCAGCGGCAGCCACGCCAGCACCTACGAGGAGCACGATCTGCGCGCGCCGCAGGCCGTCTGGGATCTGGGTGTGCCGGTGCTGGGCATCTGCTACGGCATGTTCACGATGACGGTGCAGCAGGGCGGGCAGGTGGAGGCCAGCACCCACCGCGAGTTCGGCTACGCCGAGGTCCGCGCCCATGGCCACACCAGGCTGCTGGACGGCATCGAGGACTTCAGCACGCCCGAGGGCCACGGCATGCTCAAGGTCTGGATGAGCCACGGCGACAAGGTCACCGCATTGCCGCCCGGCTTCAAGCTGATGGCCAGCACGCCGAGTTGCCCGATCGCCGGCATGGCCGACGAGGCCCGCGGCTACTACGGCGTGCAGTTCCACCCCGAGGTCACCCACACGGTGCAGGGCAGGGCGCTGCTGGAGCGTTTTGTCCTGAAGATCGCTGCCGCCAAGCCCGACTGGGTCATGAAGGATCACATCGCCGAGGCGGTGGCCCGCATCCGTGAACAGGTCGGCAACGAAGAGGTCATCCTGGGGCTGTCGGGTGGCGTGGATTCGTCCGTCGCCGCGGCGCTGATCCACCGCGCCATCGGCGACCAGCTCACCTGCGTCTTTGTAGACCACGGCCTGCTTCGGCTGAACGAAGGCCAGATGGTGATGGACATGTTCGTCGGGCGCCTGCACGCCAAGGTCGTTCACGTGGACGCCAGCGCGCAGTTCCTGGGCCACCTGGCCGGGGTGACCGATCCCGAGGCCAAGCGCAAGATCATCGGCCGCGAGTTCGTCGAGGTGTTCCAGGCTCAGGCCAAGAAGCTGAAGGAAGCCGGATCCGCCTCAAGCGGTGGGGCCAAGTGGCTGGCCCAGGGCACCATCTACCCGGACGTCATCGAATCGGGCGGCGCCAAGACGAAGAAGGCCACCACGATCAAGAGCCACCACAACGTGGGCGGCCTGCCGGAAACGCTGGGCCTGAAACTGCTGGAGCCCTTGCGCGACCTGTTCAAGGACGAGGTCCGGGAGCTCGGCGTGGCGCTGGGCCTGCCACCGGAGATGGTCTACCGCCACCCGTTCCCTGGCCCGGGCCTGGGCGTGCGCATCCTCGGCGAGGTGAAGCCGGCCTACGCCGAGCTGCTGCGCCGCGCCGACGCGATCTTCATCGACGAACTGCGCGCCTGGAAGGACGAGGCCACGGGCAAGAGCTGGTACGACCTGACCAGCCAGGCCTTCGCCGTCTTCCTGCCGGTCAAGAGCGT
>JADMKA010000222.1 GCA_018780145.1 Vitreoscilla sp.
TCGCAACGGAGTCGGCGCGCAGCGCCGACCGCGGAACCGTGAGCCCCTGCCGGGTGCCCCCTGCCGCGACGCGCCGAACTCAGACTCACGAACGGCCGCTCAGTGCCGAATGCAGGCTGTTACGGTCCCAGCCCTGCACAAGACCCCGACTTCACCTCATCCGAGCGCTTCGGTCAGGCGGGTGGCCGAAGACCCGAATGCGTACACGTCCATGCCCAGGTGCCCGTAGGTCACGCTGTCGTGCACCCGCCGGCCGGGCTGCCCGGCCCCGCCGGCGCCGGCGGCCACGTAGAAGGGCAGCAGGTGCTCGTCGCTGGGGTGCATGTGGGCCGCATGCGGCGCCTGGGTGCGGTAGGCGAACAGGGCCGGCCAGTCGGCGGCCTCGGTGCGATCGTGCATCCAGGTGCGGAACGCGGCGCTCTCCGGGTACTCGGGCGTGTCGATCGGCTCGCGGCCGCCCGCCCACAGGCGCAGGTTGTGGGTGATCGCGCCCGAGCCGATGACCAGCACGCCCTCGGCCGCCAGCGGAGCCAGGGCCTGGCCGAGCTGGAACAGCTTCTCGGGCGACCACATCGGCGGCCAGGCGAGCGGCAGCACGGGGATGTCGGCCTCGGGGACCATCGAGCGCAGCGGGGTCCAGATGCCGTGGTCCAACCCGCTGTCGGGCCGCACCTGCACTGGCAGGCCGGCGGCATGCAACAGCGAGGCCACGCGCTCGGCCAACGCCGGCGCACCGGGGGCGTCGTAGCGCAGCCGGTAGAGCGCTTCAGGGAAGCCGGAGAAGTCGTACACCGCCTCGTGGCGCTCGCCGGCCAGCAGCAGCGGTTCACGCGTCAGCGAATGGGCCGAGATCGCCAGGATGGCCCGGGGCTTGCCGAAAGCCCGGGTGATGGCCGGGCCGAGGCGGCGCCAGAAGACGCCGTCCGCGCCCGAATCGAGCGCCGTCATCGGCGAACCATGCGAGATGTAGAGCGGGGGGAGCGGCGCGTGGCTGGTGTTCATGTCGCCCATTGAAGCACCGTGGCAGGCGCCCGGCGTTCACCGCCATTGCACGCAGGGTTCAAGGCCAGGGGTCTTTCGCGCTTCGGTTACCGTTCCGGGATGAACACCGAACCCCGAGCCATTTCCGTCTGGCGCCTGGCCGCGCAGCAGGCCCTGCGTGATTTTCGGGCCGGCGAGCTGCGCCTGGTGCTGGTGGCGGTGATGCTGGCGGTGGCGGCCCTGTCGGCGGTGGGCTTCTTCGCCGACCGCCTGCAGGGTGGGCTGACGCGGGACGCGGCCCAGTTGCTGGGCGGTGACACGGTGATCAGCAGCGACCACCCGCTGCCGCCCGAGTTCGCGGCGCAGGCCCAGGCGGCCGGCCTGGCCACCGCCGGCACGGCTGCCTTCCCCAGCATGGCCCGCGCGCCGGACGAACGCGGCGGCGCCAGCCGCCTGGTGGCGGTGAAGGCGGTCAGCGGCGCCTACCCGCTGCGCGGCAGCCTCACGGTGGACGCCGGGCAGGGCGAGCAGGCCGTGCAGCACGGCCCGGCCCCGGGTGAGGCGTGGGCGGATGCCGCCGTGCTCGACGGCCTGCAACTGCAGCGCGGCGACGAGCTGCTGCTCGGCGACAGCCGCTTGCGCCTGACCCACGTGATCGTCATCGAGCCCGACCGGGGTGCCGGCTTCCTCAACTTCGCGCCGCGGGTCATGCTCAACGCGGCGGACCTGCCGGCCACCGGCCTGGTGCAACCGGCCAGCCGGGTCACCTACCGGCTGGCCGTCGCCGCGCCCACGGGCAAGGAGGCCGCCGTGCGCCGCTACACCGATTGGGCCGGCGGCGCGATCAAGGGCCAGGGCCTGCGCGGCATGCGGGTCGAGTCGCTCGAAAGCGGCCGACCGGAAATGCGCCAGACGCTGGACCGGGCGCAGAAGTTCCTGAACCTGGTGGCCTTGCTGGCGGCCCTGCTCGCCGCGGTGGCCGTGGCCATTGCCGCGCGCGATTTCGCGCAGCGCCACCTGGACGACTGCGCCATGCTGCGCGTGCTGGGCCTGCCGCAGCGGCGCATCGCGGGCGCCTTCGCCATCGAGTTCGTCGGCCTGGGCCTGCTGGCCAGCGGCGCTGGTGTGTTGCTCGGCCTGGGCACGCACCTGCTGTTCGTGCAGTTGCTGGGCGCGCTGGTCCCGGCCTCGCTGCCAGCGCCGGGGGCCTGGCCGGCGCTGTTCGGCCTCGGGGTCGGCCTGGCGCTGCTGATGGGCTTCGGCCTGCCGCCGGTGCTGCAGCTGGCCAAGGTGCCGCCGCTGCGGGTGATCCGGCGCGACGTGGGCCAGCTGCGGCCGATGACGCTCGGCGTGCTGGCCGCCGGCATCGCCAGCTTCGCCGGCCTGCTGCTGGTGGTGGCCAGCGACCTGACGCTGGGCGCCATCGCGGTGGGGGGCTTCGCCGCCGCACTGGCGGCCTTCGCCGGCCTGGCGTGGGTGGCGGTGATGGCACTGCGCCGCGCGGTGCCCGAGGCACGCGCGCCGCGCTGGCTGATCCTGGCCACGCGCCAAATCGCCGCCCGGCCGGCCTTCACCGTGCTGCAGGTCTCGTCGCTGGCCGTGGGCCTGATGGCGCTGGCGCTGCTGGTGCTGCTGCGCACCGACCTGATCGACAGCTGGCGTGCCAGCACGCCACGCGACGCGCCGAACCGCTTCGTCATCAACATCCAGCCCGACCAGGCGGCGGAGTTCCGCGCCATGCTGGCCGGCGCCCAGGTCACCGGCTACGACTGGTTCCCGATGATCCGCGGCCGGCTGGTGGCAATCAACGGCCAGGCCACCGGTGAACGCTTTGCCGAGCAGGAGCGCGCGCGCCGCACCATCGAGCGCGAGTTCAACCTCAGCCACGCGGCGCAGATGCCGGCCCACAACCTGGTGGTGGCCGGCACCTGGAAGGACAACGAGGCCGACGGCCTGAGCATCGAGCAGGGCGTGGCCGAGACGCTCGGCGTGCAACTCGGCGACACGCTGCGTTTCGACATCGGCGGCCAACTGCACGAGGCGCGCATCAGCAGCATCCGCAAGGTGGACTGGGGCTCGATGCGCGCCAACTTCTTCGTCATGTACCCGGTGGCCGAGATGCCCAGCCTGCCGGTCACCTACATGGCCGCTTTCCACGCGCCCGAGAAGGCCGGGTTCGACAACGCGTTGTCGGCGCGCTTCCCCAACATCACCGCGATCGACGTGTCGGCGTCGGTGCGCCAGCTGCAGCAGGTGCTGGATCAGGTGATCCGGGCGGTGGAGTTTCTCTTTGCGTTCACGCTGGCCACCGGCCTGGCGGTGCTGTTCGCCGCGGTCGGTGCCACCCGCGAGGCACGTGCCAAGGAGTACGCGGTGATGCGCGCCTGCGGCGCCGGTGCCTCGCTGCTGGGCCAGGTGCAGCGCGCCGAGTTGCTGGGGGTCGGGGCGCTGGCCGGCCTGCTGGCCACCGCGGCCGCGGCCGTGGTGGGGGCGGCGTTGGCGCGCTATGCCTTCGAGTTCACCTGGACGGCACCGTGGTGGGTGCCGCTGGCGGGCGCCCTCGCGGGTGCCGTGCTGGCGCTGGCGGCCGGTTGGTGGAGCCTGCGCGGGCTGCTGCGCCGGCCGGTGATGGACACCTTGCGGCGGGCCGGCGAAGTCTAGAGCTCGGCCGCCCAGGCCTCTCAGGCCGCCAGGCCCACCCGCAGCGCCTGCGCGAACTGCTGCTGCGCCAGCCGGGCCGCACCCAGCGCACCGGCCATGCTGATGAAGCCGTGTGCCAGGCCGTGGTACTCGACCAGGGTCACCACATTGCCGGCCGCGAGCAGGGCCTCGCCGTAGGCCAGAGCCTCGTCGCGCAGAGGGTCGTGGCCGGCCAGCAGCAGCAACGTGGGCGGCAGGCCCGCCAGGTCGGGGGCGAGCAGCGGCGCGGCGCGCCAGTCCGGCGCCTTGCCCGCCGGGCCGAAGAAGTGGCGGTTGAAATAGTCCATCGTGCGCAGGGTCAGCGTCGGGCCGGCCGCATGGGCCTGGCGCGAGGGGTAGGGGCCGTCGTGGCCGCCAGCGGCGGGCGGATAGATCAGCGCCTGGAAACCGATACGGGGGCTCTTGGCATCGCGGGCCAGCAGCGCCACCACGGTGGCCAGCACGGCGCCGGCACTGTCGCCCGCCACGCCAACCCGGTTGGCGTCCGCGCCCAGCTCGGCCGCATGGGCCACGGACCACAGCAGGGCCGCCCAGGCGTCGTCGATGGCGGCCGGGAACGGGTGTTCGGGCGCCAGCCGGTAGCCCACCGAGACCACCACCGCGCCGCTGTCGTGGCACAGCCGGCGGCACACGCTGTCGTAGCCGTCCAGATCGCCCAGCACATAGCCGCCGCCGTGGAAGTAGACGACCAGTGCGTGCGGGCCGGCGTGCCGTGGCGCATAGACGCGCAGCCCGATGGCCGGCGCGCCGTCGCGCGCCGGCACCTCGCGGTCGGCGACCAGCACATCGGCCGGCGGCATGTCGGCCGCGGCCAGGATCTGCGCGTACAGGCCGCGGCAGGGCTCGGGGGGCAGGTCGCACAGGTCCGGCATGCCGGCCGCCTGGGCCTGCTGCATCATGGCGTCGAGTTGTTTATCCAGCATGGACAGTCTCCGTGGTGAGGGGATGGGTGGCCGGCGCGAGCGCGGGCCGCAAGAGGAAGTGCGCCAGCGCCGGCAGCAGCACCAGGGCGCCGACCATGTTCCAGACGAACATGAAGGCCAGCAGGATGCCCATGTCGGCCTGGAACTTGATGGGCGAGAAGGCCCAGGTGCCCACGGCCAGTGCCAGCGTGATGCCGGTCAGCATGACCACCCGGCCGGTGAACTGCAGCGCGTGGTGGTAGGCCGCCGACAGGCTCTCGCCGGCGCGCAACCGGGCCAGCATCACGCTGAGCACATAGAGCGCGTAGTCCACGCCGATGCCCACGCCCAGCGCGATCACCGGCAGCGTGGCCACCTTGACGCCCATGCCGAAGGCCACCATCAGCGCCTCGCACAAGATGGAGGTGAGCACCAGCGGCAGCACCGCGCAGACCACCGCGCGCCAGGAGCGGAAGGTCACCCAGCACAGCAGCAGCACCGCGCCATAGACCCACAGCAGCATCTCGCGCATGGCCTGCTTGACGACGATGTTGGTGGCGGCGTCGATGCCCGCCGAGCCGGCGGCGAGCATGAAGCGCTCGTGCTCGCTGCCATTGGCGGTGGTGAATTGCTCGACCTCGTCGACCACGCGCGTCAGCGTCTCGGCCTTGTGGTCCTTCAGGTAGACGAACAGCGACAGGAAGGAGCAGCCCTGGTTGAACAGCTCGCGCGGCGCGCGCGTCTGCACGCCGCCCAGCGCTGCGGCGTTGGGGATCAGTTCGAACCACTTCAGGTTGCCTTCGTTGTAGCCCACCATCGCCAGCTTGGAGAGCTGGGCCATCGAGTTGGTGGACTCCACGCCGGGCAGTTGCTCCAGTTGCCAGGCCAGGCGGTCGACCTTGGCCAGCGTGCCGTACTGGGTGCACTGGTCTTCGGGGGTGGCGACCATCACCACCAGGATGTCGCTGCTGGCCGCGTAGTGGCTGGCCATGAACTGGGTGTCGCGGTTGTAGCGCGAGTCGGCGCGCAGCTCGGGCGCGCCGGGGTCCAGGTCGCCGATCTTCAGGTGCAGGCTGATGGCGTAGCCCGCGCCAGCCAGCAGCACGCTGGCGATGATCGCCACCAGCGCGGGGCCGCGCTGGGTGAAGCGGTCGAGCTGCGCCCACAGCCAGGAGCGGGTCGCCGCGCCTTCCTCATCCGCCACCTCCAGCCGCAGGCTGCGCTGCGCCGCCTTCGGGCTCACGCCCACATAGGACAGCAGGATGGGCAGCAGTACGAGGTTGGTGAAGATCAGCACCGCCACGCCGATGCTGGCCACCGCCGCCAGATCCTGGATGACCTGGATCTCGATCAGCGCCAGCACCGCGAAGCCCACCGCGTCGCACAGCAGCGCCGTGAGGCCGGCGACGAACAGGCGGCGGAAGGTGTAGCGCGCGGCCACCACGCGGTGCGTGCCGCGGCCCACGTCCTGCATGATGCCGTTCATCTTCTGCGCGCCGTGGCTCATGCCGATGGCGAACACCAGGAAGGGCACCAGCACCGAGTAAGGGTCCAGCTCGTAGTGCAGCAAGGCCAACAGGCCGAACTGCCACACCACGGCGACGAGCGAGCAGGCCACCACCAGCGCGGTGCTGCGCGCGCAGCGGGTGTAGCCGTAGAGCACGCCGGCGCAGATCACCAGCGCCAGGCCGAAGAACTGCAGCACCTGTTGCAGGCCCTCGATCAGGTCGCCCACCACCTTGGCGAAGCCGATCACGTGCAGGCGAATCGTGTCGCCCTCATACTTGCTGCGCAGCGCCTCGATCTTGCGCGAGAGCTCGCCGTAGTCCAGCGCCTCGCCGGTCTTCGGGTTCTTGTCCAGCAGCGGCACGAAGATGATGCTGGACTTGAAGTCGCCCGCCACGATCTGGCCGATCTCGCCCGAGCGCTCGACGTTGGCGCGCACCTCGGCCAGCGCCTCGGGCGAGCCGTCGTAGCTGTCGCCCATCACGGTGTTGCCGTCCAGGCCGTCCTCGGTCACCGCCACCCAGCGGGTGTTGGGGGTCCACAGCGATTTCATGAACGGCCGGTCCACGCCGGGTAGCAGGAAGATCTCGTCGTTCAGCTTCTGCAGCGTGTCGAGGTACCGCTTGTCGAAGATCGATTCGCCCGTCGTCTCCACCGCGATGCGCATCGCGTTGCCCTGGCCTGCCAGGTTGCCCTTGTTGGCCAGGTAGTTGGCGATGTAGCTGTGCTGGGTGGGGATGGTCTTCTCGAAGCTGGCGTTCAGGCGCAGCTTCAGCGCCTGCCAGCCCAGCAGCAGCGTGAGCAGCAGGCAGATGGCCATCACCCAGGGGCGGTGGTTGAAGAAGGCGCGCTCCGCGGCCGAGCCGGAAGCGGTGTCGAAATCTTCGATGCGGGCGACGACCGGCTGGGCGTCGAGTGAGGTGTCGGCGTGCATGGCGTGGTGGAGTCAGGGAGCAGGTTGGGAGCGCATGCCGCGCAGGCTGGCGAGCACGACCTGGCCGTCGGCGGCAGAGGTCAGACCGGCGGCCGGCACCGGGCCGCCCGGCGCGGCGCGGCGGGTGAAGCTGCGGCCGTCGTCGCGGCTGAGCAGCAGGTCGCCGGTCTGGCCCAGCAGGGCCAGCGCGCCGCCGTCCAGTTCGACAGCCGCGCTGATCGAGACCGGCAGGCCGGTGTCCAGCTTGTCCCAGCTCGTGCCCTGGTCGGCCGAGCGGAAGGCGTTGCCGCGCAGGCCGTAGGCGATCAGCGTGCCCGAGCGCGCGGCCAGCAGGCCGAAGAAGCTGCCCTTGTAGGGCGTGGCCAGGGTGGCGAAGCTGGCGCCACCGTCGGCCGATTTCAGCAGCAGCCCTTGCTCGCCGGCCACGAAGACGCTGGCGCCGGCGAAGCGCACGCCGTACAGGTGCAGGCTCCTGGGGTTGGGCAGGCGCAGCGGCAACCAATGCCGGCCACCGTCTGTGGTGGTGAAGGCGAGGTTGTAGGCGCCCACCGCGAGGCCGCGCTGGGCGTCGACGAAATCGAGGTCGAAGAAGGGCTTGTCCGGGCCCTCCTCGACGAAGCGCTTCGCTTCCTTCTGGGCCCGCTCGTCACCGTCGGCGCTGGCGGCCTGCGCCACCAGCTCGGCGGCACGCACCCCGTCGAGCTGCTTGACCCAGTGTTCGCCCCCGTCGTCGCTGCGCAGGATCACGCCCAGGTGGCCCGCTGCCCAGCCGGTGCGCTCGTTGACGAAGCGCACCGCGGTCAGGCTGGCCTGCACCGGCACCCGGGCCTGGCGCCAGGTGGCGCCGGCGTCGTCGGAGAGCAGCACCGTGCCGCGCTCGCCCACCGCCACCAGGCGGGCCCCGGCCCGGGTGACAGCCAGCGTGGCCGCGCCCAGCGCCTTGGGTGTGACGACGGCCGGTTCGGACAGGGCCGGCGGCACCGGCGGGGCGGCGGCCGCGCCCCACGCCGCCAGCACCAGCCCGGCCGCCAGCATGCCGCAGCGCCAAGGCGCCATCACCGTGTCCCTTCGTTGGCCAGTTCCTCGGGGCTGAAGAACGAGCGTGGCAACGGCGCCACCGGCTTGTACTGGCTGCTCAGCTCGTTCGACGCCATGTTCAGGTAGTAGGCGCCGGTCTGCAGGTCGTAGCCGCCCCACAGCATGTTGCCGACGAGCGCCGGGATGTCCGGTGCCAGCAGCGTCAGCGTGTAGTTGGTGCGCCAGAGTTCGCCCTTGGCGTCCCAGCCGTCGAACAGCATGATCTGCCAGCTGTCTTCGTCGATGTAGTAGGTGCGCTTGGGCACCACGTGGCGCTTGCCTTCGGCCAGCGTGGCCTCCACCTCCCACACCCGGTGCAGCTCCCAGCGCACCTGCGATGGGTTGAGCGTGTTGGGCGTCACCAGATCGGCCACCTTGGCGCTCGCCGCCTTGTTGTTGTTGTAGGGGATGTAGAGCTCCTTCTTGCCGACGAGCTTGAGCTGGTGCTTGTCGATCGGGCCGAACAGGTTGAAGGCTTCGTCGAACAGGCCGATGCCGGAGGTCACCGAATCCGGCGTGTCGTAGGCCACCGAGGGTGCCTTGCGTACCCGGCGCTGGCCCACCAGGTACTGCCACAGGCCGCGCGGGTTGCTGGCGTTCAGGTTGTCGTGCGCGAGGATGGCCTCGCCGGCCTTGGAGCCCGGCTCGCTGACCGCGAACTTGCCCAGCGCGTAGTAGCCGTCGAACTTCTCCAGGCTGCCCTCGGGGTCGTGGTACTGCCGGCGGAAGCTCTGCGTGCCGCCCGAGGCCATGGCGCGCTTGCCGTCGGCCGTCACCACCCACACGCGCACGGGCGCCTGGATGTAGGTGCCGGTCCAGGCCAGGCGGTGGTTCTGGATCACCTCGTAGCCGTCCTTCGGGATCGGGAAGGGCGTGCCGCCGTAGGCGCCCTCGGTGCCGTGACCGCCATCGACCAGTTTGGCGCGCGTGGCGTTCTTGAAGGTGTTGTCGTACACCCATTGCGGCGCGGCGGCGGTGCGGTGGGTGGGGTAGACGTCGATGCGGAAGTCGGGGTACTTCTTCATCAGCGCCTTGACACCCTCGCTCAGCCGGGTGGCGTGCGCCCCCATGTTCTTGGCGTTGATGCTCAGCAGCGGCTTCTCGGCCGGGAACGGGTCGGGGCGGGCCTCGCCGGGCTTGTAGCCGGCAGGGGCCTTGGTCATGCCGCCGTCCCAGGCGGGGATGCTGCCGTCCTTGTTGCCGGCGCGCTCGGCGCCCAGCGGGGTGAGGGTGGTCTTGAGCTTGGCTGCTTCGTCGGCGGAGACCGCCGCTTGAGCCGCCGAGGCGATGAACAGGCCGGCGATCAGCGCGGCCAGAAGGTGTTGGCAATGCATGCGAATGACTCCAGTGCGCGTCATGGTCAGAAGGTGCGCGACACGCTGAAGGACAGGTAGGCGCGGTCCCGCAGCGTTTGGGCGAAGGTGAGCTGGCGTGGCGAGCCCGAGCCCGCGACCAGGGTTTCGGTGAAGGTCTTGGCCTCGCCGAAATAGTCGGTGTAGGTCAGGGCCAGGTTCCAGTCGTTCTGGTACTTGCCCTTCAGGCCGATGCTGTAGTCGCCCGCGTTGGAGGCGCCACCGGCGAAGTTGAAGATCGCCGACGAGCGGCCGCCGAAGTTGTAGCCCACACCCACCGGCACGGAGAGGTCCAGCCCCGGCAGCACCTGGAAGTACTGCGGCTCGAAGATCATGCGCAGGGCGAACGCACCCTTGGTGGTGTTCGGGTCCAGCCCGCCCAGGCCGGCGCTGGTGCCGCCCGGCCCGATCGCGAAGATGTCCTTGGTGACCTTCAGCGTCTGGTTGTAGGCCAGCTCGCCGACCACCGCGCCGCCGCCCCACAGGCTGTTGGGCTGCAGCACGTAGATGCCCGACAACTGCAGGTGCCCGGTGCGGCCGACGGCGTAGCAGGGGTCGGCGTCCGAGTTGCCGCAGCTCAGGATCGGCCCGAGGCCCAGCACCGCCGGGTCGCTGGTCAGCGGCGCGTTGAAGCGCAGCGAGCCTTCGAGCGCCCAGTTCAGCTGGCCCACCGACGAAGTGACGCTGGCGCCCACGGTGCGGATGTCGCTGGCGTAGGCCAGGTGCACGTTGCCGTTGACGAAGTCGAACACCGGCGCGGCGGGGGTCTTGTCGTGGTACTGCGCGGCGTAGAAGCCGAACTCGTAGTCGCTGCCGGTGGGGCTCCAGCGCACTTGCAGGCCGCCCTGGCCCGAGTCCTTGGGGCGAAGGTCCTTGCTCTTGTCGTAGGCCAGCAGGATGGGCGCGCCGTTGGCATCGAGCCCGAAGTTGACCGTGCCGGTGCCCACGTAGTCCTGGTTCGAGAAGTAGCTGCCGACGCCGGGGATCTTGGTGGGCCGCCACTTCAGCTGGTAGTACGCGCCCAGCGACAGCCCTTCAGCCACCTGCAGCGAGCCCGAGACCTGCTCCACCGGCAGCAGCACTTCCTTGAACTGCCAGCCGGGCACCGAGACGATCTTGGCCACGTCCACCGGCCCCTGCGCGTTGGCGATGCCGTTCTGGCCGAAGAACAGGCTTTCGCCCCACTGCAGCGTGTGCTTGCCCAGGCGCAGCGTGCCCTTCATGCCGCCGATGTCGCCCTTGGCGTAGGCGAACGCGTCGAGCAGCTCGCCGCCACGGCCGTGCTGGCGCACGGTGTCGGGCAGGAACTCGTTCGCGGCCTGGCCGGGGAAGTTGTTCGAGGTGGAGGTGCTGACGCCGATGGGCGTGCCGCCCACGTGGATCGGCGTGCCGGTGTAGCCGCTGCGGCGCAGGTAGACGCTGTCGCGCCAGGCGCTGCCGCTCACGCGGCCACCGAAGTTCCTGCCGGTCACGTCCAGCTCGCCGAGCAGGTCGAAGCGGCTGGAGATCAGGCCCTTGTTGAAGTTGTGGTCACCGTCGTCCTCGTTGAGGGTGCCGGGGTCGATGGCGACGTCGAAGCGCGTGAGCGCGGCGGACGGGTCGTTCAGCCGGTAGCCGGCGCTGTACTTGGGCGTCAGGTCCAGGCGGATCTTCAAGTCGGAATCGGGGCTGTCGATGTCGAAAGCCTGGGCGGCGGGCAGCGCGAGGGCAAGCGCTGCCGCCACCGCCAGCGCATGGCGTGGGTGTTGCATGGTGTCTCCGGGGTGGTGGGGCGGGGTGCGGCTCTGCGGCCGCTCGGTGTGGGGTCAGGGAATCAGCTGGAACTGCCCCTTGTCGATCTTCAGCATCACGCGGCCGCGTTCATCGAAACCGGTGTGGTTGGCCAGGGTGAAGTTCAGCACCCCGTGCGAGATGACGATCTCCTTCTCGCTCTCCAGCGCATCGCGCAGCGCTTGGCGGAACTCGGGCGTGCCGGGCGCGGCCTTCTTCAGCGCCACCGGCACGATGCGTTGCAGCACCTTCAGCGCGTCGTGCGCGTGGGCACCGAACTGCGTGCGGCTGCGGGCGCCGTGGGCCTTCTCGAAGGCGCCCACATAGTCCAGCGCCACCGGCCGGATCGGGTTCGCCTCGGCCAGTTGCTCGGCCACCAGCACCGGGCCGGCGGGCAGGATGGTGCCGTCCATCTTCGCGCCGCCGACGCGGATCAGGTCGGGCGACGCCGCGCCGTGGGTCTGGTAGATCGGGCCCGCCCAGCCGCGCTCTCGCAACGCGATCTGCGGCATCACGGCGGCCGAGCCCGCGCCGACGATCAGCACCGCGTCGGGCCGGGCCGCGACGACCTTCAGCGCCTGTGCGGTGATGCTGGTGTCGGGCGGTGCGAAACGCTCGGTGGCGACAATCTCGATGCCCGCCTTCTTCGCCGAGGCGCCGAAGGCCTGCAGCCACATCTCGCCGTAGCCTTCGTTCCAGCCGAGGAAGGCGACCTTGCGCACCTTGTCGGCCACCATGCGCTGGGCCACCGCGTCGGACATCAGCGACACCGGCTGCGGCAGCGGGAAGGTCCAGTCGTCCTTGCCACCTGGCCGCGGTGCCGGGGCGAACGCGAGCTGCACCGTCTTCGCCTCGGTGGCCACCGGGGCCATCGCCAGCACGGCGGGCACGCCCGACGAACCCAGCAGCAGGTCGACCTTGTTCTCGGTGATGAAGCGCCGCGTGTTGCGCACGGCGCCCACCGTGTCCGACGCGTCGTCGAGGACGATCAGCTTGATCTTCTCGCCGCCGACCTGGCCGGGCCACAGGGCCAGCGACTCCTTGATCGGCAGGCCCAGCGACGAGAGCGGCCCGGTCAGCGAGAGGTTGACGCCGATCGTGATGTCGGCATGGGCGGCGGGGGCCAGCGCGGCGGCGAGCGCGAGCGTGGCCGCCGCCTGGTGAAGCAGGCGTTGCATGGTGTCTCCGGTTGTGGTGGTGGTGTCGGGGCTCAGAGGTAGGTCGAGGCCAGGCCGCCGTCCACGGGCAGGTTGATGCCGCTGACCCAGCGCGAAGCGTCCGAGCACAGGAAGGCGATCACCGGCGCCACCTCGTCGGCCAGCGCCGGGCGCTTCATGCGGTGCGCGTCCTTCTGCACCCGCTCCTGGCCGAGCATCTGCACGAAGTCGCCCAGGATGGGCGTGAGCACCGGGCCGGGCGCGACGCAGTTCATGCGCACGCCCTTGGCGAGGAACCACTTCTGCGATTGCGTGAGCGTCCAGACGATCAGCGCCTCCTTGAAGTACTGGTAGCAGGTCTCCTGCGGCACCGGGTGCTTGGCAAGGAAGGCCAGGCCGGCCTCGTAGGTGGGCGTTTCGCCCAGCGCCTTGTGGATGTCCAGGCGCTGCGGCCACTCGGCACCGAGGATGGACGAGATGTTGACGATGCTGCCGCCTTCAGGGATGCGCTCCAGCACGCGCTGGCACAGGTGGCGCAGGCCGAGGAAGTTGACGCGTGCCACCAGATCCACCGGCGCCGTGCCGGGCACGCCGGCCACGTTGCACAGCGCGTCGATGCGCTCGGGCAGCTGCTTGACGGCGGCGTCGATGGTGGACTGCTCGGACAGGTCGGCCTTGACGAAGCCGTCCAGCGTGATCATCGGGTCGTTGCGGTCCACGCCGATGACGCGGGCGCCCTGCTGGCGCAGCAGGCGCGCCGTTTCGGCGCCGATGCCGGAACTGGTGCCGGTGATGACGATGGTCTTGCCGTGAAAGTTCATGAGGTGTCTCCTGTTCACCGAGAAAGTCAGAACGGGTACATCGGGGCTTCGCCCTTGACCGTGACCCACTGCCATTGGGTGTATTCGTCCAGGTCCGCCGGGCCGCCGACGCGCCCGCCGTTGCCCGAGCAGCCCATGCCGCCGAAGGGGTTGGTGCACTCGTCGTTCACCGTCTGGTCGTTGATGTGCAGCATCCCGGTCTTCAGGCGTTCGCCGATCGCCATCGCGCGGGCGATGGACGGCGAGATCACGGCCGCGGCGAGGCCGTACTCGGTCTGGTTGGCCAGGGCCACCGCCTCGTCGTCGGTGGCGAAGGTGGTGAGGTTGACCACCGGGCCGAACACCTCCTCCTCGAAGGCCCGCATGCCGGGTCGGACGCCCGACAGCACCGTGGGCTTGAAGAACAGGTTCTCGTGCGTGCCACCGGCTTCGAGCTTGGCGCCGGCCGCCACCGAGTCCTGCACGATGGCCAGTGCGCGTGCCACCTGTTTCGCATTGATCATCGGCCCGAGCGCGACCTGCCCGGTCTTCGGGTCGCCCACCGGCAGGTGGGTGGCCTTGCCGACCAGGCGTTCGATCAGCGCCGGGGCGACCTTCTCGTGCACCAGCACCCGGCCCGAGGCCATGCAGATCTGGCCCTGGTGCAGCCAGGCACCCCAGGCCACGTTGCTGGCGGCGCGGTCGAGATCCGCATCGTCCAGCACGATCAGCGAGCTCTTGCCGCCGAGTTCGAGCGAGACCTTCTTCAGATGGCGGCCGCACAGCTCGCCGATGCGCCGGCCCACCGCGGTCGAGCCGGTGAACTGGATCATCCGCACATGGGGGTCGGTGACCAGCGCCTCGCCCGCCTCCGCGCCGCCCGGCAGCACCTGCAACACGCCCTCGGGCAGGCCGGCCTCCTGGAACACGCGTGCGATCACGAAGCCGCCGGCGATCGGTGTCTGCGGATCGGGCTTCAGCACCACCGCGTTGCCGGCCGCCAGGGCCGGAGCCACCGCGCGCAGCGACAGGATGAGCGGGAAGTTGAACGGCGAGATCACGCCCACCACGCCGTGCGGCACGCGCCGCGCGATGTTCAGGCGGCCGGGGGCGGTCGGCAGCGTCAGGCCCTGCGGCTGCAGCACCAGGCCCGCCGCCAGGTGGCACAGCGTGGCGGCCTCGCGCACCTCGTGCTGCGCCTTGGGCAGGATGCCGCCGGTCTCTCGGGCGATCACCAGTGCCAGCTCGTCGAAGTGCTGGGTGAACAGGTCACCGGCGCGGCGCAGGATGGCGGCGCGGTCGCGCGGCGGCATCGCCGCCCAGCCGGGCTGCGCGCCGGCGGCGGCCTGGCAAGCCAGGCCGATGTCCGCGGCATTGGCCAGCCCGACGCGGGACATCGCCTCGCCGGTGGCCGGCTCCATCACGTCGGCGGCCCCGCCCTGAGGCGTGGTCCAGCCGGCGCCGGCGTAGACCCGGCCCTGCCAACGGACCGGGTCGAGAAAGTTCAGTGCATCGGGTGCGCCCATGGGGTGGATCTCCAGGTGTGGGGTGGTTGGCTGTGGCGCCTTCTTCGCAACCCACGTGCCGGTGGCCGCGCCACCCCGCCGGCCGTGCCGCCGCCACCGGTTCGCCGGCCCATTGGTTTCAGAGTGAAAACAAGTGCCAGCCCTGGGACTTTCCCGAATCCCTCTTGATGCGATGCACCAAAGGGTTTTTGCGGACGCCAGAAAGTTATGAAATGAAAACAATTCAGGCTGGCTCCGAATGGCGGAGTTGATCAATTGGTGAACCTGCCCGATGGCCCGACCCCCTCGCATCTCACTGGCCGAAGTGGCCCGCCAAACCGGCGCGATGCTGCGGCGCGGCGACAGCGCGCACTTCCAGGAGGGCCTGCCGCCCACGCTGGCGGATCTCACCGAATCGCTGTTCTTCTCGCCGGGCGACGGCCGCATCTGGCTCAACGACCAGCGCATGCTGCTGTGGCACAGCTCTGCCATGGGGCACCTGCGCCGCGAGCTGATCGACACCCTGGGGCTGGAGCGCGCCCGTGGCCTGCTCACCCGCGCCGGCTATGTGTCCGGCGCCCGCGACGCGCAGCTCGTGCGCGAGCGCTGGCCACAGGGCGACGCGGCCTCGGTCTTCATGGCCGGCACGCGCCTGCATGCGCTGGAGGGCATGGTCAAGGTCACGCCGCTGGCGTTCGATTTCGACATCGACCGGGGCACCTACGAGGGCGAGTTCCTGTGGGAGCACTCCAGCGAGGACGACGAGCACATCGCCGCCTACGGCCTGGGCACCGAGGCGGCCTGCTGGTCCCAGGTGGGCTACGCCACCGGCTACGTCACCAGCCTGTTCGGCCAGTTGGTGGTGTTCCGCGAGATCGAGTGCCGTTCGATGGGCGCCAGCGTGTGCCGCGTGATCGGCCGCCATGCGGCCGCCTGGGGCGACGTCAGCGAGGACCTGCGCTACCTGCAGGCGCGGGATTTCCGCAGCCTGGCCGAGGCCCCGCGCGCGGTGGCCGGCCACCGCGCGCCGAGCGTGCTGGCCCCCGAACCGGCGGCCGCGGCGGCAGCCACCGGCGACCGGCACGAGATCGTCGGCGCCTCCTCGGCTTTCAACTCGGCCTGCCACCAGTTGGCCCGCGTGGCGCGTACCCAGGCGACGGTGCTGTTCACCGGCGAGTCCGGTGTCGGCAAGGAGGCCTTCGCGCGCCGCCTGCACCGCATCAGCGCGCGCGCCGAGCAGGCGTTCGTCGCGGTCAACTGCGCGGCGATCCCCGAGACCCTGATCGAGAGCGAGCTCTTCGGTGTGGAGCGCGGAGCCTTCACCGGCGCCAGCCAGTCACGCCCCGGGCGGTTCGAGCGGGCCGACCGCGGCACCCTGTTCCTCGACGAGATCGGCACCCTCAGCCTGGTCAGCCAGGGCAAGCTGCTGCGGGCGCTGCAAGAGGGCGAGATCGAGCGCGTGGGCGGTACGCGGGTCGTGAAGGTCGACGTGCGGGTGGTGGCCGCCACCAACGTGGACCTGCAGGCCGAGGTGCGCGCCGGGCGGTTCCGCGAGGATCTCTTCTTTCGCCTCAACGTCTTTCCGATCCACCTGCCGCCGCTGCGCGAGCGCCGCGACGACATCCCGCTGCTGATGAACCACTTCCTGCGCCGCGAGGCCGAGCGCCATGGCCTGCGGCCCACCGGCTTCACGCAGCGGGCGGTGCGGGCCATGCTGCACTACGCATTCCCCGGCAACATCCGCGAGCTGCAGAACCTGATCGAGCGCGGCGTGATCTCGGCCGAGGACGGTACCGCCATCGATGTGGCGCACATGTTCCGCCGCGAGCAGCTCAGCGACGAAGCCTTGCTGGCCATCGGCGCGCATGGCACGCTGACCGCGCGCAAGGAAGGCGAAGGCGAATCAGCGCCCCTGCTGGACGTACTGCGCCGGGCGCTGGGTGGCGGCGCCAACGAGGCGCTGTCGCTCAGCGGGCTGGAGCGGCGCTTGCTGCAGGAGGCCACCGCGGCCGAGGGCGGCAACGTGGCCGCTGCTGCCCGGCGGCTCGGGCTGACGCGGGCGCAGTTCGCCTACCGGCTGCAACGCGCCGAGGTGCCGGAGCGCAAGCGGACGCGGCGAAGCTGAGGGCGCGTCGGCGGGTCCTACCTCAGCGCAGCAGCCACCACGGCCGACAGCGGCGTGGTGGGGCGCCCGATCAGCCTGGACAACTGTCCCCCGTCATCGAACAGGGCCCCTTGCGAGGCGCCGACATCCCAGCTGGCGATCGCCTCGGCCAGCGCGCCAGGCAGGCCGAAACCGGCCAACGCCGCGGCGTAGCCGGCCGGGGGCAGGTTCTTGTACGGGATCGCCTTGCCGGTCTGGCGCGAGATCTCGGCGGCCAGATCACTCAGGGTGTAAGCGGTATCGCCGGCCAGCTCGTAGGTCTTTCCATCGTGGCCCTCCGAGGTGAGCACCACGGCCGCCGCCTCGGCGAAATCCGCACGGGCGGCGGATGAGATCTTGCCTTCGCCCGCGCTGCCGATGAACGCACCGCCGGCCAGCGCACCCGGGATGGAGCCGGTGTAGTTCTCGGTGTACCAGCCGTTGCGCAACACGGTGTGCGGGATGCCGCTGGCCTTGAGCGCGCTTTCGGTCTCCAGGTGCTCTGGCGCCAGGCTCAGCGGTGACGTGTCGGCGTGCAGCAGGCTCGTGTAGACGATGCGCTGGACGCCCGCGGCCTTCGCGGCCTCGATCACGTTGCGATGTTGGGCGGTGCGCTGCCCCAGCTCGCTCGACGAGATCAGCAGCAGGGTGTCGACCCCGGCCAGCGCGCTCGCCAGCGAGTCGGGCCTGGAATAGTCGGCCTCGCGCGCGGCGATGCCCAGGCTGGCCGCCTTGGCCGGCGAGCGCACCAGCGCGACCAGTTGTTGCGCCGGCACCCTGGCCTTCAGGTGGGTGACGACGAGTTGCCCGAGTTGGCCGGTGGCGCCGGTGATCGCGATGGTCATGGTGGGGAATCGGTTGATGTCGAAGGAAGCTCACTGTACGATCAACACTTACTTTTAGGAAGTACGCACATGAAGGTAAGTACCCCCCGCACGCCGGGCCCGTCGGCGGCCGGCTCGCCGACGTTGTCGCGCAGGCTTCAGCGCGGTGACCTGCTGGCCGAGGCCTGCCCATCGCGGGACGTGCTCAAGCACGTCACCAGCCGGTGGGGCGTGCTCGTGCTGATGGTCCTGGAGACCCGCATGCACCGCTTTGCCGAGTTGCGCCGCGCCATCGGCGGTGTCAGCGAGCGGATGCTGGCGCAGACGCTGCAGTGGCTCGAAGGCGACGGGCTGGTCCAGCGCATTGCCCATGATGTCGTGCCGCCACACGTCGAGTACCGCCTGACGCCCCTGGGGCGCGAGGCGGCCACGAGGGTGCGTGGCCTGGCCGACTGGATCGAGACCAACTTGCCCAAGGTCATGGCGGCGCGGAGCAGGCGCTTCACCAGCGCCTGAACACGGCCCTAGTAGCCGAGCCGGAAGGCCGCGACGATCTCGTTCAGCCGCACGGCCTGTTCCTTCATGCTCTCGCCGGCGGCGGCGGACTCCTCCACCAGCGCGGCGTTCTGCTGCGTCACCTGGTCGAGCTGGGTCACCGACGTGTTGACCTGGCCGATGCCGTCGCGCTGCTCGACGGTGCTGGTGGAGATCTCGGCAATGATGCCCGACACCCGGCGCGACGAGGCGACGATGTCGGCCATGGTGCTGCCAGCGTCCTGCACCAGGCGGGCGCCGGAGTCGACCTTCTCGACCGAGGCGGCGATCAGGGTCTTGATTTCCCTGGCGGCTTCGGCCGAGCGCTGCGCCAGGTTGCGCACTTCGCCGGCCACCACGGCAAAGCCGCGGCCCTGCTCGCCGGCACGCGCGGCTTCGACCGCGGCGTTCAGCGCCAGGATGTTGGTCTGGAATGCGATGCCGTCGATGACACCGATGATGTCGCCGATCTTGCGCGAGGCGTGATTGATCTCGTCCATCATGGCGACCACCTGCGACACCGCATTGCCACCGCGCTCGGCCACGGCCGAGGCCGAGCTGGCGAGCTGGTTGGCCTGGTTGGCGGCGTCGGTGCTCTGCCGCACGCTGGCGGTGAGTTGCTCCATCGACGAGGCGGTCTGCTGCAGGCTGCCGGCGGCTTGCTCGGTGCGTCGCGACAGGTCCTGGTTGCCGGTGGCGATCTCGGCGCTGGCGTTGGCGATGCTGCCGGCGGCGTGCCGCACGTTCCGCATCGAGGCATGCAGGTGCTCGACCATGCGCGCCAGGCCGCGTTGCAGGTCGCCGATCTCGTCATTCCGGTCGATGGCCGGGCGCACGGTCAGGTCACCTTCGGCCACGGCGGCCGAGACGCGCGAGGCCTCGCGCAATGCATTGACGAGGCCACGCAGCATGCGGGCGCTGCCCAGCACCGTGGCCACGGTCAGCAACAGGCTCAGCACGCCCAGCACCAGCACGTTGCGGCGCGAGTCGCTGGCCGATGCGAGTTGGGTCGCGGTGGCGGCGGCCTCGATGCCGTCGACGACCTTGACCATCGCCTGGCTGGCGGCCTTGAAGCTGGTGTCGGCGCTCTGCATGGCGGCCACGCCGGTGTTCGGGTCCACCGACGCGAGGTCGATGGCCTGGTCGGCCTGCTTGACGTAGGCGGCCAGGTGGGTGGCGACCTGGGCGGCACTGTCGCGCAGGCTCGCGTTTGCCGAGTGATGGGCGCTGACCTCTTCGATCACGCGCTGGATGCCCTGCATCTGCGTGGGCAACTGGGCACGAAAGGCCTTCAGCGCCGGCTCGTCGAGCGAGGCGACCAGCGCCACCGTGCGGTAGACGCTGGCGTGCATCGCGCCCATCTGCTCCTGCGCGCCGGTGATGGTGCGCAGGTTGCCCAGGTCGCTTCGCGCGGCGCTGGCGCCCTGGCTCGCCGCCACGCTCAGCACGGCCACACTGGTGGCACCCCCGGCCAGCGCCACGACGGCGCTGATGATCGGCGGCAGCAGCAGTTTGGATCCGAGCTTCATGAGCGGGGCGCTTTCAGGCAATGAAGTGGGCGAACCCGGGGCTTACTTGTAGATGCCGCCGCAGACGACGCTGTCGTCCAGTCTTTCGCAGTACATCGCCTTGGGCTCGATCTTCTTGGTCTCGGGGTTGGTGAACTTGTAGTCCTGCCAGAACGTGCCCTTGCTCTGGGCGAGCTCGACGCGCTCGCGCACGAAGGCCTTGCCGTCCACGTCCTTCAGGTCGATCAGGTTCTTGCCGATCATCTTCTCGTTCGCGCCATGGGCACGCACGGTGCCGTCCAGGCCGTAGACCACCAGATAAAGATCCTGGTACTTGAACTGGCCGGCCTTGTTGCTGACCTCGGCATAGCCCTTCTCGGCCCCGCTGGCCTTGATGAAGGCCATGCCCTTCTTGACCATCTTGGTCGCGTCCTCGGCGGTGGCACCGCCCTCGGCGGCATGGGCCAGGGGCAGGGCCAGGGCGGCCAGCAGGCCAAGGGTCGGAACCGTCTTCAGTGTGCGCATCAAAGTTTCCAGGAAGTGTGTGGGGCGGTGGTCAGGCCTGGGCCTGTTCGATCAGGCCCATGTCCGCGGCACTCATCAGCGCCGTGATGTCCATCAGGATCAGCATGCGTTCGCCGACGTTGGCGATGCCGGTGATGAAGCTCATGTCGACCTGGGCGTTCATGCCCGGGGCCGGCTTGACGGCGTCGACCGACAGCTCCAGCACGTCGGAGACCGAGTCGACCACCGCGCCGACGACGCGGCCCAGGATGTTCAGCACGATCACCACGGTGAAGTCGTTGAAGTCGGCGGTCTCGCAGTTGAGCTTCACCCGCAGGTCGATGATCGGCACGATCACGCCGCGCAGGTTCACCACGCCCTTCAGGAACGCCGGTGAATTGGCGATGCGGGTCGGCACCTCGTAGGAGCGGATCTCCTGGACGCGCAGGATGTCGATGCCGTATTCCTCGCCGCCGAGGCGGAAGGTCAGGTACTCGCCATGCGTGGCGGCGCTCTTGCCGGCCTTCGCGCTCTTCACCGCCCGCTCGGCTTCGTGCCGGGCCACTTGTTTGGCTTCGGTGATCATGTCCATGGTCTTCGCGTCCTTTGCGTGGGATGGGCGGGCACGGAAGGGCGCCGCTCAGAGGGTTATCGGTCGAAAGCGTGGGGTCGTGTAGGCCGGGATCAGAAAGATTCCCAGTCGCCGCTGTGGCCGCTGCCGGCGCCGGGCGCGGCGGGCGGGGCCGCCGCGGCGACGCGAGGCTGCGGTGGCGGTGCCTTGCGGGCGGCCTGGATCGCGGCCTGTGCGGCCTGCTCGTGGGCCACCGGGGCCGGCGCCGCACGCGGCGCAGCAGCCGGCGCACGGTGCTCGTCCAGCCGGAAGGCGGACACCACCTCGGCCAGGCGCATGGCCTGTTGCTTCATGCTGTCGGCGGCGGCGGCGGATTCCTCCACCAGCGCGGCGTTCTGCTGGGTCATCTGGTCGAGCTGGTTGATCGCCAGGTTGACCTGGTCGATGCCGTCGCGCTGCTCGGCGGCACCGGCGGTGATCTCGCCGATGATGTCGGTCACCCGGCGCACCGAGCCGACGATCTCGTTCATCGTCGCCCCGGCGTCCTGCACCAGGCGGGAGCCGTTTTCCACCTTGTCGACGCTGGCGCCGATCAGGCTCTTGATTTCCTTGGCCGCGTCGGCCGAGCGCTGGGCCAGGCTGCGCACCTCGCTGGCGACCACCGCGAAACCGCGGCCCTGCTCGCCGGCACGAGCCGCTTCCACCGCGGCGTTCAGCGCCAGGATGTTGGTCTGGAAGGCGATGCCGTCGATCACGCCGATGATGTCGCCGATCTTGCGGCTGGAGGCGGTGATGTCCTCCATGTTCGACACCACCTGGCTGACCACCGCGCCGCCGCGCTCGGCGGCCTGGGCGGCCGAGGAGGCGAGCTGGTTGGCCTGCGACGCGGCGTCGGCGCTCTGGCGCACGGTGCCGGTGAGCTGCTGCATCGAGCTGGCGGTCTCCTGCAGGTTGCTGGCGGTCTGCTCGGTGCGGCTGGACAGGTCGGCGTTGCCGGTGGCGATTTCCGCGCTGGCCACCTGGATGTTGCCGGCGCCGTTGCGCACCTCGGTGATCAGTTTGCGCAGGCCGTCGGTCATGCGCTGCAGGCCGCGCATCAGGTCACCCATCTCGTCGTGGCGGGTGTAGTCCATCTGCACCGTCAGGTCGCCCTCGGCGATGCGGCCGGTGGCACGCACGGCGTCTTTCAGCGGGCCGAGGATGGAGCGCGCGGTGAAGTAGGCCGAGGCCAGCAGCATGCCGCTCAGGCCGATCAGGATGCCGGCGATCAGCCACAGATTGCGCATGCGGGCGTCGACATAGCTGGTGGCAGCCTGCGCCACCTCGGTCTTGATGTGGTCGACGAAGGCGAGCTGTTCCTTGTCGTACTGGGCGATGGCCTGGCGCAACGAATCCAGCGCGCCGGTCGGCAGCGGGCCGCTCTCGTGGGCGGTGGTCTGTTCCTTGCGCAGCGCCACATAGGCCGAGCGGGCCTTGGCGACATTGCCCAGCAGGTTCTTCTCCTCGGGCGAAGCGGCCATCTCGTCCAGGCGCTTCTGCAACTCGCCGATGCGCGCCGAGGTGGCCTCCATGTCGCCCTTCAGCTGTTTGCCCAGCTCCGCGTCGGTGCTCGACAGGATCGCGAAAGCCCGGGCCGCGTTGGCCTGGGTCAGCCCCCGCCACTGGGCCGAGGCATCGGATTTCTCGCGGTGCTCGGCCTGGATGGTCTGGGTCTGGTCGACCTGGTTCAGCGTGCGCACGACGGTGAAGGCCGCCATGCCGAGGATGACGGTGGCCGTGATCGCGGCGGGCAGCCAGATCTTGGCGCGGAGGGAAAGCTTGTTCATGGGGGTACTGCAGTGGACGGGAGAGCTAGAACGCGGTCCAGTCGTCGTCGCCGCCGGCGGCGGCCGGTACAGCGGGCGGCGCGGCCGCAGCCGGTGCCGGCTGGGTCACGTGGCGAGGGGCGGGGGCCTGGGCCGCCGGCCGCGGGGCTGGGCGCGGCGCGGGCTTGGCGGTGGCGCTCAGGGTCGGAACGGCGGTGGCCACGGGAGCCGGGACATGGCTCTCGTCGAGGCGGAAGGTGGCCACCACCTCCTTCAGGCGTTGGGCCTGGTGCTTCAAGCTTTCGGCTGCGGCGGCGGATTCCTCCACCAGCGCGGCGTTCTGCTGGGTCATCTGGTCCAGCTGGTTGATGGCCGAATTGACCTGGCCGATGCCCTGACTCTGTTCGCTGGAGGCGGCGGTGATTTCGCCGATGATGTCGTTCACCCGGCGCACCGAGCCGACGATCTCGGTCATCGTGCTGCCGGCGTCCTGCACCTGGCGCGCACCGTTCTCGACCCGGTCGACCGAGGCGCCGATCAAGCCCTTGATCTCCTTGGCGGCTTCGGCCGAGCGGCCGGCCAGGTTGCGCACCTCGCCGGCAACGACCGCGAAGCCGCGGCCCTGTTCGCCGGCCCGCGCGGCTTCGACCGCCGCGTTCAGCGCCAGGATGTTGGTCTGGAAGGCAATCCCGTCGATCACCCCGATGATGTCGGAGATCTTCTTCGAGCTGGCGTTGATCTCGTCCATCGTGCGCACCACCTGCGCGACGACCTGGCCGCCGCGCTCGGCGACCTGGCTGGCCGACGAGGCCAGCTGTGTCGCCTGGGAAGCCGAGTCGGCGCTCTGGCGCACGTTGCCGGTCAACTCGTGCAGCGACGCGGCGGTTTCCTGCAGGTTGCTGGCGGCGTGTTCGGTGCGCTGGCTCAGGTCCAGGTTGCCCGAGGCCACTTCGGCACTCGCAATGGAAATGCTGTCGGCGCTGGCGCGTACTTCGCCGACGATGCCGCGCAGCGATTGCTGCATGTCGACCAACGAGCGGACGAAGGCCGAGACCTCGTCGGTGCCCTCGTTGCGGATGGCCTGCGACAGGTCGCCGAGGGCGATGCGCTGGGCGCAGGCGGTGGCCTCGTTGAGCGGGTTGGCGATCGAGCGCGCCATCGTCCACATCAGGGCGAAGAAGATGCCCAGCACGGCGGCGGCGCCGGCCAGGCGCAGGTTGGACTGGATCAGGCCCATCTGCTTGGTTTCGGCGCGCTCGGTGGCGATGCGTTCCTCGGTCTCCTTGACCATCGAGGCGAAGGTCGTGCGGGCCTTCTCCAGTTCCGGCAGGGCCCGCTGGGCATAGGCGTAGCCGGCGGTGTTGTCGAGCTTGGCGTCGACCACCTGCTGCAGCACCGGGCCCACCTCCTTGGCATAGGCGGCCAGGCCGGCGGCGCCCTCGGCCAGGTGCTTGGCGCGCTCGATGTCCTCGGTCTTGGCGGTCAGCAGCGCGGTGGTGGCACCGACTTCCTTGTCCCAGCGGGTCTTGAACTCGGCGGCCTCGACGGCGTTGTTGCTGTTCAGCAGCACCGATTGCTCGTGGCGCTGCACGCGCTCCAGCGCGGCCAGGACCGCGCTGGTGTCGCGGCTGACGCTGGCCTGGGCGTCGAGCAGTTCGTCGGTCTGGACCTGCAGGCGCTTGTAGCTGACGCTGGCCCACAAGCCGAGCGCCAGGATCAGCACGCTGACGACCAGCATGCCACCGAGCAGGCGGTTTCGGATGGAGATTCGGCGGAGGAAGGCTTCCATGGTGGCGGCAGTGACTCGGGTTGTGGGGGTGGGGGTATCGGATCAGCCGGCGTGTGCTGAAGCGTGCTCGTCGAGGCGGAAGCGGGCCACGAGGTCATGCAACAGGCTGGCCTGGTCTTTCAGGCTCTCGGCGGCGGCGGCGCTCTGCTCCACCAGTGCGGCGTTCTGCTGGGTCATCTGGTCGAGCTGGGTCACCGAGGTGTTGACCTGGCCGATGCCCTGGCTCTGCTCCACCGAGGCGGTGGTGATCTCGCGGATGATGGCGGTCACGCGCTGCACCGAGGCGACGATCTCGTTCATCGTCGCACCGGCGTCCTGCACCTGCCGGGCCCCGGAGCCGACCTTCTCCACCGAGGCGGCGATCAGCGACTTGATCTCGCGGGCGGCCTCGGCCGAGCGGCCGGCAAGGTTGCGCACCTCGCCGGCGACGACCGCGAAACCGCGGCCCTGTTCGCCGGCGCGCGCGGCCTCGACCGCGGCGTTCAGCGCCAGGATGTTGGTCTGGAAGGCGATGCCATCGATCACGCCGATGATGTCGCCGATCTTGCGCGAGGCGTGGTTGATTTCGTCCATCGTGGTGACGACCTGCGAGACGGCCTCGCCGCCGCGCAGAGCCACGGCCGAGGCGGTGCCTGCCAACTGGTTGGCCTGGGTGGCGGCGTCGGCGCTCTGGCGCACGCTGCCGGTCAGCTGGACCATCGCGCCGGCGGTCTGTTGCAGATTGCCGGCGGCCTGCTCGGTGCGGTTGGACAGATCCATGTTGCCCGCGGCCACCTCGTTCGAGGCAGTGTGGATGCTGTCGGAGGCCTGGCGAACCTGGCCGACCAGGCCTGAGAGCGACTGCTGCATGTGGGCCAGGGCGCGCAGCAGATCGGCGGTCTCGTCCTTGCCGTCGGTCTCGATCCGGTGGGTCAGGTCACCCTGGGCGATGGCCATCGCGACGTCGCGCGCATGGCTGACCGGGCGGGTGATGGAGACCGAATTCAGCAGGGTCAGCGGCACCACCACGATCAGCACCAGGCCGATCACGCCGACGAACATCATGAAGATGTTGCGCATCGCGGTCTCGAACTTGGCCTGCGTGGCGGCGGCTACGGCGTCGACGATCTTCTCGATGTCGTTGACGCTCTTCTCGACCGCGCCGACATGCTCCTTGGCCTTGGCCAACATCTTGTCCGCGGTGCGGGCGTTGTCGTAGGCCCCGTTCTGGATCTGCTCCAGCACCTGCCTGGTGGCGGCCGCGTAGGCGTCCATCGACTCGATCGAGCGGCGGGCAATGGCGTTGTCCTCGTCTTCGTCGCCTTCCAGCATCCGGCCGAGCTGCGCCTTGGTGCGCTCGATGGCCTGGGACCACAGTTCGCGGTGCTTGAGCACGGCAACACCGTCCTCATAGTCGATGACCATGTTCTTCTCGTGCTGGCGGACTTCGCTCAGTGCCGCACGGATGTCGCCGACGTTGTGCACCGCCTTCAGCGAGTGGTGCATGAAGCTGTCGTTCAGCGACGCCATGTGGCGCCCACCGAGCAGGCCGGTCAGGCCGACCAGGGAAAACAGCGCCAGCACCATGGCAATCGCGCCGCGCATGCGCAGGCGGATCGAGAAGGCTCTCATCCAGTTCATCGTCACTCTCCGTGCGGACCGGTTCTTCCGGGTCAGAAGGTTTCCCAGTCGCCACCGGCCGGCTCGGCCACAGGCGCCGGTGCGGCCGCGGGCACGCGGGCGGGGGCCGGCTTCGGCGTGGCCTTGGGGGCTGCCGTGGCGGCCTTGGCGGCGGCAGGCGCACGGTGGGTCGGGGCCTGCGGCCGCGGTGCCGGGGCGGCCGGCGCTGCGCGCCGCACCTCGCCGTCGGCCAGGCGGAACATCGAGACCACGCCGGCCAGGCGGGCGGCCTGGTCCTTCAGGCTCGCGGCGGCGGCGGCGGACTGCTCCACCAGCGCGGCGTTCTGCTGGGTCATCTGGTCGAGCTGCACGACGGTGCCGTTGACCTGGCCGATGCCGCTGCTCTGCTCGGTGGCGGCGGCGCTGATCTCGCCGATGATGTCGGAGACGCGCTGCACGCTGGAGACGATCTCGTTCATCGTCGCGCCGGCGTCCTGCACCAGGCGGGTGCCGGATTCGACGCGCTCGACGCTGGCGCCGATCAGGCCCTTGATCTCCTTGGCCGCCTCGGCCGAGCGGCCGGCCAGGCTGCGCACCTCGCCGGCGACGACCGCGAAGCCGCGGCCCTGCTCGCCGGCACGCGCGGCCTCGACCGCGGCGTTCAGCGCCAGGATGTTGGTCTGGAAGGCGATGCCGTCGATGACGCCGATGATGTCGGCGATCTTCTTGGAGCTGGTATTGATCTCGTCCATGGTCGTGACGACCTGGGCAACGACCTGTCCGCCGCGCTGGGCGACGGTGGTGGCGGAGGCGGCGAGCTGGTTGGCTTGCGAGGCGGCGTCGGCGCTCTGGCGCACGGTGCCGTTCAGCTCGGCCATCGAGCTGGCGCATCGCTGCAGGTTGCTGGCGGTCTGCTCGGTGCGTGCCGACAGGTCCTGGTTGCCGGTGGCGATCTCGGTGGCGGCCACGGTGACGCTGTCGGCGCCGGTGCGGATGGCACTGATCGAGCGGCGCAGTTCACCCTGCAGCGTGTGCAGCGAGTTCAGCATGTTGCTGGAACCCGGCTGGCACTTGATCTCGGCCGCGAGGTTGCCCTCGGCCAAGTGCTTGGCATGAACAGCGCAGGTGTCGAGGAAGCCGCGCAGGATGGCTTGGCTGGACAGGAACACCAGCGCGGCCAGTGCGGTGCAGGCCAGGCTGCTGCCGATGACCCAGCTGGAGGACCAGCCGGCGCTGACACCCCAGGCGACGAAGGCCTGGCTGGCGATCATGAACGCGAACATCAACATCGCGCGTTGCGAGGAGGACAGGAAGGAGAGCATGGGATTCCGATCGTGAAGAGGGGTGGGGCTCGGGTGTGGGCCGCTCAGTGGCGGCTGTGGCGCACCAGCGCACCCACGTCCAGGATCAGCGCGACGCGGCCGTCGCCCATGATGGTGGCGCCGGAGACGTCCTGCACCTTGCGGTAGTTGGCCTCCAGGTTCTTCACCACCACCTGTTGCTGGCCGAGCAGTTCGTCGACCAGCAGGGCGACGCGGCCGCCCTCGGCCTCGACCACCACCATGATGTTGGAGACGTTCTCGAAGTCGAAGCGTGGCACCTCGAAGACCTTCTCGAGGTCGATCACCGGCATGAACTCGTCGCGCACCTCGACCACGCGGCCGGTGCCGCCGATGGTCTTGATCATCGTGGAATCGACCTGGAAGGATTCGACCACCGACGACAGCGGCAGGATGTAGCACTCGTCGCCCACACCGATGCTCATGCCGTCCATGATGGCCAGGGTCAGCGGCAGGCGCACCTTGACGCTCATGCCGTAGCCCTCGGCG
>JADMKA010000052.1 GCA_018780145.1 Vitreoscilla sp.
GGGAAGATCTCCACGCCCAGGGCTTCGGCCTGCTGCGCCAGCCAGCGCACCACGTTGCCCAGCGACACGACATAGCAGCCGTCGTTGTGCAGGTTGCGTGGCACCAGCCAGTCGGGCGTGCGGGTGCTGCCGGTTTCGGACAGGAACAGCACATCGTCGCCGGTCACGGGCTGTTCGAGCGGCGCGCCCTGCGCCTTCCAGTCGAGCAGCAGTTCGGTGATGGCGCGTGGGTCCATCACCGCGCCCGACAGGATGTGGGCGCCCGGCTCCGAGCCTTTCTCGATCACCACCACCGACAGGTCGGCGTTCAGCTGCTTGAGCCGGATCGCGGTGGCCAGGCCGGCCGGGCCGGCGCCGACCACGACCACGTCGTAGTCCATCGCTTCGCGCGGACCGAAGCGTTCGATCGATTCTTGGATGTTCACTTTCGCTGGCCGCGCTCTGGGCGCGCTAGAGTCGAGGTCAGGGCTTGGACCCCGGAACCGGGGGCGCGCGGTTCGGCGCCATCCCGCGCTTGTAGACCATCAGCGTGCGCTTGAAGGTGCACACCACCACCGCGTCCTGGTTGAAGCCCTCGGTCGCGACGGTGACCACGCCCAGGTTGGGGCGCGACTTCGATTCACGCTTGTCGAGCACGGTGGAGCGCGCGTAGATGGTGTCGCCCTCGAACACCGGATGAGGCAGGCGCACCTCGTCCCACCCGAGGTTGGCGAACACGTTGTAGGACACGTCGATGACCGACTGCCCGGTGACCAGCGCCAGCGTCAGGCAGGAATTGACCAGGGGCTGCGCAAATTCGGTCTGCGCGGCGTAGTGCGCATCGAAATGCAGCGCAGCCACGTTCTGGGTCAGCAGCGTGAACCAGATGTTGTCCTGCTGCGTGAGGGTACGGCCGAGCGGGTGGCGGTATTCGTCGCCGACAATGAAGTCTTCGAAGAAGCGGCCTTCCCATCCCGGCTTGACGCTCATGTGAGTCAGTCGTGGACGAAGGTACCGTCAAAGACGATCGCCGTGATCTGCTTGACGAAGTCCTGGAACGAGCCCTTTTGCGGGTTGTACCACTCGACCGTCCAGTTCAGCGCGCCGATCACGAACAGGCGGACCATCGCCGTGCTGGTGTCGGACCGCAACTCGCCGCGTTTCAGTGCGTCTTCCAGCAGGCCGTCCCAATAGTCCGCGTAGTCGCGACGGATCTTGCGGTGGCGGTTCTTCGCCGCGGGTGGAATCTGACCGTAGATCCGGATGTTGGCTGACGTGAAGTCGCCGTGGTGCAGCAAGCCCCAGAGGTGGCCTTCGATCGCCGCCGTCACGCGCTGACGAGCCGTTGCACCTGCGGGCAGCGCGTCGACGCGCTGCTGCACGGCATCGATAACCACCTGGATGCCCTTGTCCAGCACCTCGCCGAGAATCTGGTCCTTGGATTCGAAGTGGTAATAGATGCTGCCGGCCTTGATGCCCGAGGCGTCAGCCACTTCCCGCAGAGTGGTGGCGGCGTAACCCTGGTGGCGGAACAACCTGGCCGCCTCCAGCAGGATGCGTTCACGCGTCACGCTGTCTACTTCGACTGGAGCAGGTTTTTCGCGAGTCTTGGTCGCCATAGTGGTGGTCAGTTAGGTTGAGCGATCAAAAATGGTACCAGCTGACGGCGCATTGAACCCTGACGGTCGCCTCTCTAACTAACGTATGTTCGATGCTATGATAAATGGGACTTGCCGGTGCAGGCAAGCGATATGTTGCCGGGGCGCTCGTCGATTTGCGGGTGATGCGTCGCGAGTGCCCCCATTCAGGACAGACCAGGAGACCGGAACATGCTGCTCAACGAAGACCAGATCGCTCTGCGCGACGTCGCTCGCCGCTTCGCGCGCGAGAAGCTCAAACCCCACTACCAGGCGCGTGAGGCCGACCAGGGTTTCGACCGCGCGCTGATGAAGGAGATCGGCGCGCTGGGCTTGATCGGCGTGGATCTTCCGGAAGAGTACGGCGGGTTGGGCCAGAGCGGCGTCACCTCGGGTCTGATCACCGAAGAAATCGCCTACGGCGACTTCAATATCAGCTACCTGCAGTTGCTGGGTTCGCTGATGGGCGCCATCGTACATCGCAACGCCAACCCCGAGCTGGCGCGGCACTGGAACAGCCGCCTGGTCGCGGGCGACGCCATCATCGGACTGGGCTTGACGGAGCCACGCGGGGGCTCCGATGCGGCCAACCTGCAGGTAAAGGCGCGCCGCGACGGCAATCATTTCATTCTGTCGGGCGAAAAGACGTCCATCAGTTTCTCCGACCAGTGCGACGCCATCGTCCTGTTCGCGCGCACTGGCAAGCCCGACGCCGGCGCTCGGGGCATCTCGGCCTTTCTCGTGCCAATGGACTTGCCAGGCATCCAGCGCACGCGCTTCAATGACGTGGGCAGCAAGATCATCGGTCGCGGCTCGGTGTTCTTCGACGACGTGCGCATCCCGGTCGAGAACCTGATGGGCCAGGAAGGCAAGGGCTTCACCGAGGTGATGCAGGGCTTCGACTTCAGCCGCATCCTGATCGCGCTGCAGTGCGTGGCTGCGGCGCAGGCCTCGATCGACGAGACCTGGGAGTACATGAAGGAGCGCCAGGCGATGGGCGCGCCCATCGTCCAGTACCAGGGCGTGTCGTTCCCCATCGTCGAGTTCGAGACCCTGCTGGCCGCCTGCCGCCAGCTCTGCTATCACGGTCTGGCGCTTCGCGACGCAGGCCAGCCGCACACGGCGGAAGCCGCGATGGTCAAGTGGATGGGCCCGAAGACCAGCTTCGATGCCATCCACCAGTGCATCCTGACCTTCGGCCACTACGGTTGGTCCAAGGACCTGCCGCACCAGCAGCGCCTGCGTGACGTGATGGGCCTGGAGATCGGCGACGGCACGGCGCAGGTGATGAAGCTCATCGTCGCGCGCGAGCGCGCCGGCCGCGTGGCCGTGCAGTACGCGGCGGAGAACAAGAAATGAGCGCCGCCTCCCCACTCGTCGTCGGCCGCGAAGGCGCCGTCGGCATCATCGAACTGGCGCGGCCGG
>JADMKA010000213.1 GCA_018780145.1 Vitreoscilla sp.
AAAGCGCATCATGTTCCGCCGCGCCATGAAGCGTGCGATGCAGAACGCGATGCGCCTGGGCGCCCAGGGCATCAAGATCATGTCCGCCGGCCGCCTGAACGGCATCGAGATCGCGCGCACCGAGTGGTACCGCGAAGGCCGCGTGCCGCTGCACACCCTGAAGGCCGACATCGACTACGGCTTCTCGGAAGCCAAGACCACCTACGGCGTCATCGGCGTCAAGGTCTGGGTCTACCGTGGCGACCGCCTGGGCGCTGGCGAAACGCCGGTGGCCAAGCCCGAAGGCCAGGAAGAAGATCGTCGCCCGCGCCGCAACACCCGCCCGGGTGCCCCGGCCGGCCGTGGCCGTCCCGGTGGTGACCGTGCCGCCACGCCTCGTCTGGGGGGCGACAAGCCGGCTGAGGCCGGTGGTGCCGCAGCTCCGGCGGTGAAGCGCGTGCGCAAGGTCGCCGCGCCCACCCCTGGTGGCGAAGGCAAAGGAGAATAAGCATGCTGCAACCAGCACGTCGCAAATTCCGCAAGGAACAAAAGGGCCGCAACACCGGGGTCGCCACGCGCGGCGCCAACGTGTCGTTCGGCGACTTCGGTTTGAAGGCCACCGAGCGGGGCCGCCTGACGGCGCGCCAGATCGAAGCCGCGCGCCGCGCCATCTCGCGCCATATCAAGCGCGGCGGCCGCATCTTCATCCGCATCTTCCCGGACAAGCCGATCTCGCAAAAGCCCGCCGAAGTCCGGATGGGCAACGGCAAGGGCAACCCGGAGTACTACGTGGCTGAAATTCAGCCGGGCAAGGTGCTCTACGAGATCAACGGCGTTCCCGAAGCGCTCGCTCGCGAAGCGTTCACGCTGGCTGCTGCCAAGCTGCCGTTGCGTTGCACCTTCGTGGCCCGCCAGCTTGGCGCCTGATCAAGGAAAGCACCATGAAAGCATCTGAACTGCGAGCCAAGGACGTGGCCGCGCTGGAAAAGGAAGTCGGCGACCTCCTGAAGGCGCACTTCGGCCTGCGCATGCAAAAGGGCACCCAGCAACTGAGCAACCACACTCAGCTGGGCAACACCCGCCGCGACATCGCGCGTGCCAAGACCATCCTGGCCGAGAAGAAGAAGGGAGCCGCGAAATGACGCAAGCTCAAGAAGCGACGACCAACACCCGCACGCTGGTCGGCAAGGTGGTCAGCGACAAGCGCGCCAAGACGGTCACCGTCCTGGTTGAACGGCGTGTCAAGCACGAGCTCTACGGCAAGATCGTGGCCCGCTCGCGCAAGTACCACGCGCATGACGAAAAGGGCGAGTACCACATGGGGGACACGGTGGAAATCGCCGAGTCGCGCCCGATCTCCAAGACCAAGAACTGGGTCGTGACCCGCTTGGTCGAGAAGGCCCGCCTGGTCTGAGCCTGGGAGCCCGTGCCGCGCAGGGGTCTTCTCCCTTGCCGCGGTACCAGACGGCCGGAACGCTGGAATACTGGCGTCCGGCCGTTTTTCATGGCGGACCACCGGAACCATCCATCGAGGAGAGACGAATGATCAAGGTCGGAGACAAGCTGCCCGCCGGCAGCCTGAAGGAATTCATCGAGGTCGAGGGCGAGGGCTGCAGCCTGGGACCGAACGTGTTCGATATCGGCCAATCGACTGCTGGCAAGACCATCGCCCTGTTTGCCCTGCCCGGTGCGTACACGCCAACGTGTTCGGCCAAGCACGTACCCGGCTATGTCGAGAAGGCGGCCGCCCTCAAGGCGGCTGGCGTTGACGAGATCTGGTGCGTGTCGGTCAACGATGCGTTCGTGATGGGCGCTTGGGGCCGCGATCAGAAGACAGGCGGCAAGGTTCGCATGATGGCCGACGGCAGTGCCGAATTCACCAAGGCCACCGGCTTGACACTGGATCTCACCGCGGGCGGCATGGGGCTGCGTTCGCAACGCTACTCGATGCTGGTCGTCGACGGCGTGGTCAAGACCTTGAACATCGAGTCGCCTGGCAAGTTCGAAGTGAGCGACGCCGACACCATGTTGCGCCAGGCCCAGGAGGCAGGTGCCTGATCGCGCACAGCGGATTCCTTGTGCAGCCGCTTGACACGCGGCCGGGTATTCACCCATAATCGACAGCTTCGCCGGAAATCGGCTCGTGCATTCGTGCGAGAAGGCTTCCGGATCCGCCCAAACAGCCAGCGCCAAGGCAGCAAGCCAAGGTGATGGGTGACGGGCCCAAGACTGACCAGCCTGCACGCCTTCGGGTGAGCCTGCCGGGACAAGTTGGGGACACAAATGATCCAAATGCAAACGCGACTTGACGTCGCTGACAACACGGGCGCCAAGTCCGTCATGTGCATCAAGGTGCTGGGTGGTTCCAAGCGCCGGTATGCAGGCATTGGCGACATCATCAAGGTGTCGATCAAGGAAGCTGCACCGCGTGGCCGCGTCAAGAAGGGCGAGGTCTACAGCGCCGTGGTCGTGCGCACTGCCAAGGGTGTGCGCCGCCAGGACGGTTCGCTGATCAAGTTCGACGGCAATGCCGCCGTCCTGCTGAACGCGAAGCTGGAACCGATCGGCACCCGCATCTTCGGCCCCGTGACGCGCGAACTGCGCTCCGAGCGCTTCATGAAGATCGTGTCGCTGGCGCCCGAAGTGCTCTGACGCACGGGCCTCGAGTAAAGGAAACGCGATGAACAAGATTCGCAAGGGTGACCAGGTCGTGGTGCTGACGGGCCGCGATAAGGGCAAGCGCGGCACGGTGTCGCTGCGCGTCGACGACGATCACATCGTGGTCGAAGGCGTCAATGTCGTGAAGAAGCACGTCAAGCCGAACCCGATGAAGGGCACCACCGGTGGCGTGATCGACAAGACGATGCCGATCCACCAGTCCAACGTGGCCATCTTCAACCCCGCGACCGGCAAAGCCGATCGCGTCGGTATCAAGTTGCTGAGCAAGGCCGATCAAGAGTCCCGCAAGACCAAGGACAACGGCGTTCGCGTCTTCAAGTCCAGCGGCGAAGAGATCAAGGCCTGAGGAGCGCGAGCATGAGTCAACAGCAACAAGCTGCAGTCGTAGCCCGCCTGCAGGCCTACTACCAGGAAAAGGTCGTCCCCGACATGGTGGCCAAGTTTGGCTACAAGTCGTCGATGGAGGTGCCTCGCCTGACGAAGATCACGCTGAACATGGGCGTCAGCGAGGCTGTGGCCGACAAGAAGGTCATGGATCACGCCGTCGGCGACCTGACCAAGATCGCCGGCCAGAAACCGGTGGTCACCAAGTCGAAGAAGGCCATCGCCGGTTTCAAGATCCGCGACGGCGTGCCCATCGGCTGCATGGTCACCCTGCGCGGTGCGCGGATGTTCGAGTTCCTGGATCGTTTTGTCACCGTGGCGCTGCCTCGGGTGCGCGATTTCCGTGGCATCTCGGGCCGCTCGTTCGACGGCCGCGGCAACTACAACATCGGCGTCAAGGAGCAGATCATCTTCCCGGAAATCGAGTACGACAAGATCGACGCGATCCGCGGCATGAACATTTCCTTCACGACGACCGCGAAGACCGACGACGAGTGCAAGGCACTGCTCGCCGCCTTCCGCTTCCCGTTCAAGAACTGAGGTGACACGTGGCTAAACTTTCCCTCATTCAGCGTGAAGAGAAGCGCGAGAAGCTGGTCGCCAAGTATGCGAAGAAGCATGCCGAGCTGAAGGCGATCATCGACGACTCCAAGAAGTCCGACGAAGAGCGCTACGCCGCCCGCCTGGAGCTGCAGAAGCTGCCGCGCAACGCCAACCCGACCCGCCTTCGCAACCGTTGCGAACTCACCGGTCGTCCCCGCGGCACGTTCCGCAAGTTCGGTCTGGCCCGAAACAAGATCCGCGAGCTCGCCTTCAAGGGCGATATTCCTGGCGTGATCAAGGCCAGCTGGTAATCGAGGCGAACAGGAGATAACACCATGAGCATGAGTGATCCTATCGCCGACATGCTGACCCGCATCCGCAACGCGCAAGCCGTTGAAAAGACCTCGGTGACCATGCCGGCGTCCAAGATCAAGGTCGCAATCGCGCAGGTGCTGAAGGACGAGGGCTACATCGATGCCTTCGCCCTCAAGGGTGACAGCGGCAAGAACGAACTCGAGATCGCGCTGAAGTACTACGCCGGGCGTCCGGTGATCGAGCGCATCGAACGCGTGAGCCGCCCCGGCTTGCGCATCTACCGTGGCCGTGACGCGATTCCGCAAGTCATGAACGGCCTGGGTGTCGCCATCGTCACCACCCCCAAGGGTGTGATGACCGACCGCAAGGCGCGTGCCGCCGGCGTCGGTGGCGAAGTCTTGTGCTACGTGGCCTAAGGGAAGGAGTCGAGCAATGTCCCGCGTTGGAAAAATGCCGATCACCGTCCCGCAAGGCGTGGACGTGAAGATCGCGAACGACCAGATCACGGTCAAGGGCAGCAACGGCACGCTGGTGCGCGCTGCAAACGCTCTGGTCGTGGTCAAGAACGAGGCTGGTTCGCTCCAGTTCACCCCTGCCAACGACTCGGCGGAAGCCGATGCGATGAGCGGCACCATGCGCGCCCTGGTGGCCAACATGGTCAACGGCGTCAGCAAGGGCTTCGAGAAGAAGCTGAACCTGGTCGGCGTGGGCTTTCGTGCCCAGGCTCAGGGCCAGAAGCTGAATCTGCAGATCGGTTTCTCGCACCCGGTCGTCAAGGAGATGCCTGTCGGCATCACCGTGACCACCGCGACGCCCACCGAGATTCTCATCAAGGGCGCTGATCGCCAGGTGGTGGGCCAGCTCGCCGCTGAAGTGCGCGCGATCCGGCCGCCCGAGCCCTACAAGGGCAAGGGCATCCGCTACTCCGATGAGCGCGTGGTCCTCAAAGAGACCAAGAAGAAGTAAGGAGCGACACCATGCTGAACAAAAAGGAACAGCGTCTGCGTCGTGCGCGTCAAACGCGCGAACGCATCGCCAAGCAAGGCGTCGCCCGTTTGACGGTCTTCCGCTCGAACCTGCACATCTACGCCAGCGTCATCTCCGAAGACGGTGCGCGCGTGTTGGCATCGGCCTCCACGGCCGAGAGGGACCTGCGCAGCAGCTTGACCGGCAACGGTGGCAGCGCCGCCGCAGCCGCCTTGGTCGGCAAGCGCATCGCCGAGAAGGCGAAGGCCGCCGGCGTCGAGAAGGTGGCATTCGACCGTGCAGGCTTCGCCTACCACGGCCGGGTCAAAGCCCTGGCCGAAGCGGCTCGCGAAGCCGGCCTGCAGTTCTGACCGCCGCGTCGAAGGAATCACAACATGGCAAAGTTTCAACCCCGCGCTCAGACCGAAGGCAACGACGACGGCCTGAAGGAAAAGATGATCGCGGTCAACCGCGTCACCAAGGTGGTCAAGGGTGGCCGCACGCTGAGCTTCGCGGCGCTGACCGTGGTCGGTGATGGCGATGGCCGCATTGGCATGGGCAAGGGCAAGGCCAAGGAAGTGCCGGTGTCGGTGCAGAAGGCCATGGAAGCGGCTCGCCGCAACATGGTCAAAGTCAGCCTGCGCAACGGCACGATCCACCACAAGGTGGAAGGCGAGCATGGTGCCGCCAAGGTGCTGATGGCCCCGGCTCCGGCTGGTACCGGCATCATTGCCGGCGGCCCGATGCGCGCTGTCTTCGAGGTGATGGGCGTGACCGACATCGTGGCCAAGAGCCACGGTTCGACCAACCCTTACAACATGGTGCGTGCCACGCTGGACGCGCTGAAGCGCTCGACCACGCCGGCCCAGGTGGCCGCCAAGCGCGGCAAGACGGTTGAAGAAATCTTCAACTGAAATCGCGCAGGAGAACTTCGATGACGGATCCCCAAAAGACCCTGAAGGTCAAGCTCGTGAAGAGCCCGATCGGCTGCAAGCAGTCGCATCGTGACACCGTGCGTGGCCTGGGCCTGCGCAAGGTCAACAGCGAGCGCGTGCTGGAAGACACCCCCGCGGTGCGCGGCATGATCAACAAGATCTCCTACCTGGTCCAGGTGCTGTAAGCGCCTGCGAATCGAGGAACGAACATGCAACTCAACACGATCAAGCCTTCCGCCGGCTCCAAGCATGCCAAGCGCCGTGTCGGCCGTGGCATCGGCTCGGGCCTGGGCAAGACAGCCGGTCGCGGCCACAAGGGGCAGAAGTCCCGTGCGGGCGGCTACCACAAGGTCGGCTTCGAAGGCGGCCAGATGCCGCTGCAGCGTCGCCTGCCCAAGCGTGGTTTCAAGTCACATCAGCTGAAGTACAACGCCGAGATCACGCTGCAGGAACTGCAGCTGCTGGGCGCTGACGAGGTTGATCTGCTGACCCTGAAGCAAGCTGGCCTGGTCGGCGAATTGGTCAAGCACGTCAAGGTCATCAAGACCGGCGAGCTGAGCAAGAAGGTCAGCCTGAAGGGCATCGGCGCCACCGCCGGTGCGAAGGCTGCCATCGAAGCCGCTGGCGGCGTGCTGGCTTGATCTCGGCCTGACGACGGACTGCAAGGATACCCACGCTCGTGGCAACCTCTCCCAATCAGCTGGCCAAGACAGGAAAGTTCGGCGACCTTCGTCGCCGGCTGATCTTCCTGTTGCTGGCGCTGGTGGTTTATCGCATTGGTGCGCATATTCCGGTGCCGGGCATCAACCCGCAGCAACTGCAGGCCTTGTTCCAGGGCCAGCAGGGCGGCATCCTGAACCTGTTCAACATGTTCTCGGGTGGCGCGCTGTCGCGTTTCACGGTGTTTGCGCTCGGGATCATGCCGTACATCTCGGCATCGATCATCATGCAGCTCATGAGCTACGTGGTGCCCAGCCTGGAGGCCTTGAAGAAAGAGGGCGAATCCGGCCGCCGCAAGATCACGCAGTACACCCGCTATGGCACCCTGCTGCTGGCCGTGTTCCAGTCGCTGGGCATCGCGCTGGCGCTGGAGGGCTCGCAAGGCCTGGTGATCGATCCCGGCTTGGGCTTCCGTGTCACCGCGGTGTTCAGCCTGGTGGCCGGCACGATGTTCCTGATGTGGCTGGGCGAGCAGATCACCGAGCGTGGCCTCGGCAACGGTATCTCGATCTTGATCTTCGGTGGCATTGCGGCCGGGTTGCCCAGTGCGATCGGTGGGCTGTTTGAGCTGGTGCGGACCGGCGCGATGAGCATCATCGCCAGCCTGTTCATCATGGCGATCGTGGTGGCCGTGACCTTTGCGGTGGTGTTCGTCGAACGCGGGCAACGCAAGATTCTGGTCAACTATGCCAAGCGCCAGGTGGGCAACAAGGTTTATGGCGGTCAGTCATCACACCTGCCGCTGAAGCTGAACATGTCGGGCGTCATCCCGCCGATCTTCGCGTCGTCCATCATCCTGCTGCCCGCCACCATCGTGGGCTGGTTCGCCACGGGTGAAGGCATGCGTTGGCTGAAGGACATCTCGGGTGCGCTGTCGCCGGGGCAGCCGATCTACGTGATGCTGTACGCGGCGATGATCGTGTTCTTCTGCTTCTTCTACACCGCGCTGGTCTTCAACAGCCGCGAGACCGCGGACAACCTGAAGAAGAGTGGCGCCTTCATTCCCGGGATCCGCCCGGGTGAGCAGACGGCCAAGCATATCGACAAGATCCTGTCGCGCCTGACGCTGGCTGGCGCGATCTACATCACGGGGGTTTGCCTGCTGCCCGAGTTCCTGGTGCTGAAGTACAACGTTCCGTTCTACTTCGGTGGCACCTCCCTGCTGATCATCGTGGTCGTCACGATGGACTTCTGGGCCCAGGTGCAGTCCTATGTCATGAGTCAGCAGTACGAATCACTGCTGAAGAAGGCGAACTTCAAGGCAAGCTGACCGGCCTCGTCGGCAGACAAGCAAGACAATGGCGAAAGACGACGTCATCCAGATGCAGGGCGAGATTCTCGAGAACCTGCCCAACGCCACCTTCAGGGTGAAGCTGGAAAACGGGCATGTGGTTCTGGGGCACATCTCGGGAAAGATGCGGATGCACTACATCCGCATCCTGCCGGGTGACAGGGTGACAGTGGAGTTGACGCCGTACGATTTGAGTCGCGCTCGCATCGTGTTCAGGGCGAAATGAGCGTTTGAGAAGGTCAAGGAGAAGATCATGAAAGTCGCAGCATCGGTCAAGAAGATGTGCCGCAATTGCAAGATCATCCGCCGCAATGGCGTGGTTCGCGTGATCTGCACCGACCCCCGCCACAAGCAGCGTCAGGGTTGAGCTACGGCTGACAGCGAATCGAAGGAAACACAATGGCACGTATTGCTGGCATCAACATTCCGCCGCACAAGCACGCGGAAATCGGCCTGACCCACATCTATGGCGTCGGCCGCACGACCGCGCAGAAGATCTGCGACGCGGTGGGCATCGCCTACTCGAAGAAGATCAAGGATCTGTCCGACGGTGACCTGGAAAAGATCCGGGAAGAAGTCGGCCGGCTGACGATCGAAGGCGACCTGCGCCGCGAGATCTCAATCAACATCAAGCGCCTGATGGACCTGGGCTGCTACCGCGGCTTCCGCCACCGTCGTGGCCTGCCGATGCGTGGCCAGCGCACCCGCACCAATGCCCGTACCCGCAAGGGCCCGCGCAAGGGTGCCGCCGCGCTGAAGAAGTAAGCCTGCAACGGTTCTAGGAAAGAGTACAAGACATGGCCAAAGCACCTGCCAACACCGCCGCGCGGCGTGTGAGCAAGAAGATCCGCAAGAACATCGCGGATGGCATTGCCCACGTGCACGCGTCGTTCAACAACACGATCATCACGATCACCGATCGGCAAGGCGGCGCGCTGTCCTGGGCCTCGTCGGGTGGCCAGGGCTTCAAGGGCTCGCGCAAATCGACCCCGTTCGCTGCCCAGGTGGCCGCGGAAGTGGCGGGCCGCGCTGCGCAAGAGCAAGGCATCAAGAACCTGGATGTGCGGATCAAGGGCCCCGGCCCGGGCCGCGAGTCGTCGGTTCGCGCGCTGGCGTCGCTGGGCATCCGGATCAATTCGATCTCGGACATCACCCCGATCCCGCACAACGGCTGCCGCCCGCAAAAGCGCCGCCGCATCTGAATTGGGCAGGGCCAATTTGGCTCTGCTACAATCGAGAGTTTCCCGAACGCCGGCCGCGGAGTCATCCGTGAGTCGGCCGTTTCAACTCAAGCCCACTGTCTGAGCGCATTCAACAACACCCGCCAGACTCGCGCGCCAGCCATGCATCGCCGTGGCAACCGGGCGCGTCAGATCAACGTCTAAGGAAGCAACGTGGCACGTTACCTCGGCCCCAAGGCCAAACTTTCCCGCCGTGAAGGCACGGACCTGTTCCTGAAGAGCGCCCGCCGCGCCATCAGCGACAAGGCCAAGTTCGATTCCAAGCCCGGCCAACACGGCCGCACCTCCGGCTCGCGCACCAGCGACTTCGGCCTGCAACTGCGCGAGAAGCAGAAGGTCAAGCGCATGTACGGCGTGTTGGAGCGCCAGTTCCGTCGCTACTTTGCCGAGGCTGACCGCCGCAAGGGCAACACCGGCGCCAACCTGCTGTTCATTCTCGAGTCCCGTCTGGACAACGTCGCCTACCGGATGGGCTTCGGTTCGACGCGTGCCGAGGCACGCCAGCTGGTGTCGCACAAGGCGCTGACGGTGAATGGCGAAGTCGTCAACATTCCGTCGTACCAGGTCAAGGCCGGTGACGTGATCGCCATCCGCGAGAAGTCGAAGAAGCAGCTGCGGGTGGCCGATGCCCTCAAGCTGGCCGAATCGATTGGCCTGCCCGCCTGGGTGGCGGTGGACGCCACCAAGATGGAAGGCATCTTCAAGAAGGTGCCGGATCGCGACGAATTCGGCGCCGAGATCAACGAATCGCTGATCGTCGAGTTGTACTCGCGCTGATCGCACTGCTGGGGCATGCGCGCTGGGCGCGCGTGCCGCCATTCCCGCTGCGGCAAGCCGGTACCGTGGCGGACGTGTTTCACCATTCCGGCGTGGTCCGTCAGCCTTATCGGTGTAACGAGCCGAGGGTATTGAGAGGAACAGGACTTACATGCAAACCAATCTGCTGAAACCCAAAGCCATCGTTGCGGAGCCGCTGGGCGGCCACCGCGCCAAAGTCACCCTCGAGCCGTTCGAGCGGGGCTATGGTCACACGCTCGGCAACGCGCTGCGTCGCGTCCTGCTGTCGTCGATGGTGGGTTACGCGCCGACGGAGGTCACGATCGCCGGCGTGCTGCATGAGTACTCGACAGTCGACGGCGTGGCCGAAGACGTCGTGCACATCATGTTGAACCTGAAGGGCGTGGTCTTCCGCCTGCACAACCGCGACGAAGTGACGCTGGTGCTGCGCAAGGAAGGCGAAGGCCCGGTCACCGCGGCCGACATCCAGACCCCGCACGACGTCGAGATCGTCAATCCGGACCACGTCATCGCCCACCTGGCGCACGGCGGCAAACTCGACATGCAGATCAAGGTCGAGAAGGGCCGTGGCTACGTGCCGGGAACCCTTCGCCGTTACGGCGACGAGCCGACCAAGTCGATCGGGCGCATCGTGCTGGATGCCTCGTTCTCGCCCGTGCGTCGCGTCAGCTACGCCGTCGAGAACGCTCGCGTCGAGCAGCGCACCGACCTGGACAAGCTGGTCATGGAGATCGAGACCAACGGCGCCATTTCGCCTGAGGAAGCCATCCGTGCCTCGGCCAAGATCCTGGTCGAGCAACTGGCTGTCTTCGCGCAACTGGACGCCGGCGACATCGCCACCTTCGACCAGCCGGCCAAGAGCTCGGCGGTGTTCGACCCGATCCTGCTGCGCCCAGTCGACGAACTCGAGTTGACCGTTCGGTCGGCCAACTGCCTGAAGGCGGAGAACATCTACTACATCGGCGACCTGATCCAGCGCACCGAGACCGAGTTGCTGAAGACTCCGAACCTGGGCCGCAAGTCGCTCAACGAAATCAAGGAAGTTCTGGCTTCGCGCGGGCTGACGCTCGGCGCGCGGCTGGAGAACTGGCCCCCGCAGGGCCTGGACAAGCGCTGATCCACAGCGTTCTGATCCGAGTGCACACCCCGGTACCTGACACGGCCGGGGTTCCATAAAGAAAGGCAAGCACCATGCGTCACCGTCACGGACTCCGTAAACTCAACCGCACCAGCGAGCACCGCCAGGCGATGCTGCGCAACATGTGCGTTTCCCTGCTGCGACACGAAGCGATCAAGACCACGGTCCCCAAGGCCAAGGAACTGCGTCGCGTCGTCGAGCCGCTGATCACTCTGGGCAAGGAGCCCACTGTCGCCAATCGCCGGCTGGCTTTCGCCCGCCTGCGTGACCGTGACATCGTGACCAAGCTGTTCAACGAGCTGGGCCCGCGCTACCAGGTTCGCCCGGGCGGCTACACCCGTATCCTGAAAATGGGCTTCCGCGTCGGCGACAACGCGCCGATGGCCTATGTGGAGCTGGTGGATCGCCCCGAGAACACCGAGGCCCCGGCCGAATCGGTCGAAGGCTGACACACTCGTGGCGCTTCGCCCATGAGTCACCCTGAAGGGCCAGCACTGCTGGCCCTTTGTCATTGAGGCCTCGAGCCTTGTTGGCCGGGAACCCCGTCGAGCCAGAAGACTCCGAGCAGCAGATGAACACTCTTTCCGCGATGATTCCCTGGGCCCGATCGGCCTGGTTGGCGTTGGCCGCCACCTTGCTGTTGGCCGGCCTGCCTGTGCGCGCTGCAGACGAATTTCTCGAGCCCCAGCAGGCGTTCCAGTTCTCCGCCCGGGCTGCGGGGCCGGACGAGATCGAGGTTCAGTTCCAGATTGCGCCCGGCTACTACATGTACCGGCAGGCCCTAAAGGCCGGCGCAGAGGGCGCCACCCTGGGCGACCTCGTCCTGCCCGCCGGCAAGGTCAAGTTCGACGAGACCTTCCAGAAGGAGGTCGAGACCTACCGCGAGGTGCTTCGGCTGCGCATTCCGGTGCGCCAGGCCAACGCCGATGGCCTGCTGCTGAGCATGGTGTCGCAAGGCTGCGCCGACGCCGGCCTGTGCTACCCCCCGATGACCAGCCAGGCCAAGGTGTCACTTGTCGCCTATGGTGGAGACGGTACCGTGCGATTGCTCGGCCCAGACGCCGAGCAGGTCTCCTCGGGTGTGCTGGCGGGGGTGGCCACTTCCAAATCCGACGGGAGGCCCTTGGGCGAGGCGGGCACCATCGAGCGTGTGCTGCGCGGTGGCTCCTGGTGGGCCACCATCGGGGCGTTCTGGGTGATGGGACTGCTGTTGTCCTTTACGCCGTGTGTCCTGCCCATGCTGCCCATCCTGTCATCCATCCTGACCGGCGGCGCTGAGGTGTCGCGCCGCCGCGGCTTCGCCTTGGCCTTGGCCTACTCGCTGGGGATGGCGATTGTCTACACGGCGCTGGGCGTGGCCGCCGGGCTCGCTGGAGAGGGGCTCGCCGCGGCCTTGCAGACACCTTGGGTGCTGGCCACGTTTGCAGCCATGCTGGCGCTGTTCTCGTTGTCGATGTTCGACGTCTACGAATTGCGTCTGCCCACCGCATGGGCCACGGGGCTGGACGGCGCTTCGAGGCGTTTTCGCAGCGGCCGTCTCGCGGGCGTGTTTGCGATGGGCGGCATCTCCGCCCTGATCGTGAGCCCGTGCGTCACCGCGCCCTTGGCAGGTGCCTTGCTGTTCCTCAGCCAGACGCGTGACGTGGCGTTGTCGGCGACGGCGCTGTTCGCCTTGGCGGCGGGGATGAGCGTCCCGCTGCTGCTGCTGGGGGCTTCTGCCGGCGCCTGGCTGCCGCGATCGGGCGCCTGGATGCACGCCATCAAGCGATTCTTCGGCCTGCTGCTGCTGGCCGTGGCGCTGTGGGTGGTGCAGCCGGTGCTGCCGGCCCCGGTGGCCCTGGCCCTGTGGGGCGCCCTGTTGCTGGTCGCCGGTTTCATGCTCCGCCCGTTCGATGCCAACCCGCACAGTGGTGCGCCACGGATCTGGCTGCAGCGGGCTTCGGGCATCGCCGCCCTGGCCTGGGGTGTGATGCAGCTCGTGGGCGCCGCCTCGGGGGGGCATGACCCCTTGCAGCCGCTGGTCCACCTGGCGCAGGCGCGCGGCACGGCGGCATCCAGTGATGTTCTGGCCTTCCGAACGGTGCGTAGCGTGGCCGAGCTGGACTCGGAACTGCAGCGTGCAGGCCGGCCGGTGATGCTCGACTTCTATGCCGACTGGTGTGTCTCCTGCAAGGAGATGGAGCGATTCACCTTCAGCGATCCCGTGATCCAGGCGCGGTTGAGCAAGGCCGTCTTGCTGAAGGCCGACGTCACCGCCAACAACCCGGATGACCGGGCCTTGCTGAAGCGCTTTCAGCTCTTCGGCCCGCCGGGCACCATCTTCTTCGATGCCAATGGCGCCGAGAACACCACGGTGCGGGTGATCGGTTTCCAGAACGCAGCCACCTTTGCCAAGAGCCTGGACGCTGCAGGGCTCTGAGCGCGATAAAGATTCATGCTATAGTCCGTCTTTCTGTCGCGGGGTGGAGCAGTCTGGTAGCTCGTTGGGCTCATAACCCAAAGGTCGCAGGTTCAAATCCTGCCCCCGCAACCAGTTTCGACAGCATCTGAAGGCCCCCTACTCGGCGTAGCGGGGCCTTCTTGTTTTCCGGCATGCCATCGGGGTTTCCGATGGGTACGAGGCGGCGCGCACCACTTGATCCCTTCGCCACAGGCCGCATCTAAAATCGCCCGCCGCCACACCCCACCGGGCCCCGGCGCATTTCACCGACAAGGACTCCGCACGTGTTCATTTCAACCGCCTACGCCCAATCCACCTCCGCGCCCGCGGGCGCCGCCGGCAGCCTGATGCAGTTCCTGCCGCTGGTGCTGATGTTCGTGGTTCTGTACTTCATCATGATTCGGCCGCAGATGAAGCGGCAGAAGGAACACAAGGCCATGATCGACGCCCTGGCCAAGGGCGACGAGGTCGTTGTCGGGGGTGGCCTGATCGGCCGGGTTGCCAAGATCGGCGACAGCGTGCTGCATGTCGAGCTCGCCAAGGACGTGGAAGTCCAGGTCCAGCGCAGCGCGGTGGTCCAGGTCCTTCCCAAGGGAACCTACAAGTAATTCCGTCCTGGGCGCGCTGTACAGCGTGCCCATCCTGCCCCGGCGTGGCGCCGGCGCCATGGCACGAGACCTCAACCATGAACCGCTATCCCCTGTGGAAGTACCTGCTGCTGGCCTTCGCGCTGGTGGTCGGCCTCGTGTACACGCTGCCGAACTTCTTCGGCGAGGCCCCTGCGGTGCAGGTCTCCAGCGTCAAGGCCACTTTGAAGGTGGATGCCAACCTGGTGCCCCGGGTCGAGCAGATTCTTGCCGCCGCAGGCATCAAGCCTGATTTCGTCCAGTTCGAGGGCAATTCGGTCAAGGCCCGTCTGGCCGACACCGACACCCAGATCAAGGCCAAGGACGCGCTTTCGAAGGCCCTCAACGCCGATCCGTCCGACCCCTCGTACATCGTCGCGCTGAATCTGGTGTCGCGGTCGCCGCATTGGCTCACCGGCCTGCACGCCCTGCCCATGTACCTGGGGTTGGACCTGCGCGGCGGCGTGCACTTCCTGATGCAGGTCGACATGAAATCGGCGCTGACCAAGAAGGCCGACTCGCTGACCGGCGACCTGCGCACCAGCCTGCGCGACAAGAACATCCGCCACGCCGGCATCAGCCGGGAAGGCAACACCGTCGAAGTTCGATTCCGTGATGCGGCCACCCGAACGACCGCGCTGACCCTGCTGCAGGACACGCAGCCGGATGTGGTCTGGGCGGAGAGCGCGTCCACCAACGGCGACCTGCTGTTGACAGGCACCCTCAAGCCAGAGGCCATGCGCCTCGTTCAGGATGCCGCGCTGAAGCAGAACATCACGACATTGCACAACCGGGTGAACGAACTCGGCGTGGCCGAGCCCGTGATCCAGCAGCAAGGCCTGGACCGCGTGGTCGTGCAACTGCCTGGCGTGCAGGACACCGCCAAGGCCAAGGACATCATTGGCCGCACGGCCACGCTGGAGGTGCGCCTGGTCGACGATTCGGTCGAGGCTGCGGGTGCAGCAGTGGGCAATGGCCCGGTGCCCTTCGGCACCGAACGGTATGTGGAGCGTGGCGGCGGCCCGCTGATCGTCAAGCGCCAGGTCATCCTGACCGGAGAGAACCTCACCGACGCTCAGCCGGGCTTCGACGATCAGCAGCAGCCGGCGGTGCACCTGACGCTGGACGCCAAGGGCGCGCGCATTTTCAAGGACATCACCCGCGAGAACGTCAACAAGCGGATGGCGATCCTGCTCTTCGAGAAGGGCAAGGGCGAGGTCGTCACGGCGCCCGTGATTCGCAGCGAAATTGGCGGTGGCCGGGTGCAGATCTCCGGCCGCATGACCACGCAGGAGGCCAACGACACCGCCCTGCTGCTGCGCGCCGGTTCGCTGGCGGCGCCGATGGAGATCATCGAGGAGCGCACCATCGGCCCCAGCCTGGGCGCCGAGAACATCGCCAAGGGCTTCCTCAGCGTGACCTACGGCTTCGCGGCGATCGCCGTGTTCATGTGCCTGTACTACCTGCTCTTCGGGGTTTTCTCGACCCTGGCGCTGGCGTTCAACCTGCTGATGCTGATCGCCGTGTTGTCGATGATGCAGGCCACCTTGTCGCTGCCCGGCATTGCCGCCATTGCGCTGGCGCTCGGCATGGCCATCGACTCCAACGTGCTGATCAACGAGCGGGTGCGCGAAGAACTCCGTGGCGGGGCCTCGCCACAGGCGGCCATCCACGCCGGCTACGAGCGCGCCTGGGCCACCATCCTGGATTCCAACATCACCACGCTGATTGCCGGCCTGGCCTTGTTGGCATTCGGTTCCGGCCCGATACGCGGGTTCGCCGTCGTGCACTGCCTGGGCATCCTGACCTCGATGTTCTCGGCCGTGATGTTCTCGCGCGGCCTGGTGAACCTCTGGTACGGCCGGCAGAAGAAGCTGAAGTCCGTCTCCATCGGCCAGGTCTGGCGCCCCGACGGCGCGCCGGCACCGTCCACCGACGTGGCTGATCCGCGCTGAGCGCGCGTCAGAACTTAAGACAACAAGGAAAAGACGATGGAGTTCTTCCGCATCCGGCGCGACATCCCGTTCATGCGGCACGCGCTGATCTTCAACGTGATCTCCGCGCTGACCTTCGTTGCCGCGGTGTTCTTCCTGGCCACGCGCGGTCTGCACTTCTCGATCGAATTCACCGGTGGCACCGTGCTGGAGGTCGAGTACACCCAGACGGCCAACCTGGCCAAGACCCGCAGCGTGGTCGAGGCGATGGGTTTCGGCGAGGTGCAGGTGCAGAACTTCGGCACCTCGCACGACGTGATGATCCGCTTGCCGGTGCGGGCCGACATCAAGCAGGAGCAGGTGGCGGCCCAGGTCTTCACGGCGCTGTGCCAGGCCGAGACGGGCACGGTCACCACCCGCCAGTACACGACCCCCCAGGGCGAGCAGGTCAGCCGGCCTGCGTGCGACGCCAACGGGGCCGAGCCGCTGAAGCTCTCGCGCACAGAATTCGTCGGGCCTTCGGTCGGCGCCGAGCTGGCACAGGACGGCGCCAAGGCGCTGGCGTTCGTCGTCATCGGGATCATGATCTATCTGGCGATCCGCTTCGAGTGGAAGTTCTCGGTCGCCGCCATCGTCGCCAACCTGCACGACGTGATCATCATCCTGGGCTTCTTCGCCTTCTTCCAGTGGGAGTTTTCGCTGTCGGTGCTGGCCGCGGTGCTGGCGGTGCTCGGCTATTCGGTGAACGAATCGGTGGTCATCTTCGACCGGATCCGCGAGGCCTTCCGCCGGTACCGCAAGATGAACACCCACGAAGTGATCGACCACGCGATCACCTCGACGATGAGCCGCACCATCATCACGCACGGCAGCACGCAGATGATGGTGCTGGCGATGCTGATCTTCGGTGGCCCGACACTGCACTACTTCGCGGTGGCGCTGACCATCGGCATCCTGTTCGGCATCTACTCCTCCGTCTTCGTGGCGGCGGCCATCGCGATGTGGCTGGGCGTCAAGCGTGAAGATCTCATCAAGGCAGGCCCCGGTGGCAAGGACGGCGGGGACCCGAACGATCCCAACGCCGGGGCAGTGGTGTAGAGTCTGCAGGGCTTTCCACTCGCCCGCCGGACACCGACGCCTACATGCCCGCACCTTCGGCCCAGACGAGCCTGCTTGATCAGGCGCGCCTCTACTTCGCGGAACGCCTGATCCGCGAATTCCAGCCTTGGCTGGATGCCGCCATGGCCGGGGCGCAGGCGCTGAACGAAAAGGCCGCCGAACGCACGGTCGCCCAACAGCGCCGCGACATGCTGCAGGAACTGATGCGCAACGGCAACCGCTGGCCGGGCCGCCTGGCCGAGCGGGTGCGCAAGCAGATGGAGCTGCAAAGCCAAGAGCCCGGCAACAAGCCGGCCAACCCATTGGCCGCCGCCCTGGCCGGGGACCAGGTCCTGAAGCTGGTCGACGACGACACCATACAACTCGAGATCCTCGTGTCCCGGCTCGCGCAAGCCATGCTGGAAAAGGGCAGCTGGGAGTTCAACGACCTGCGTGCGCGCCTGACCATGCTGGCGCGCCAGGCCGAGCTCGACGACCTCGACATCTTCCGCCCGCCCGTCCTGGCCCAATGCATCGTCAGCGCGTGGACCGAGGCCGGCCTGTCGCTGGGGTCCTGGCGGAGCATGGAGGAGGTGCTTGCCAAGGCCTGCGCCAAGCCCATCGAGGCCGTCTGGCACGACACCAACAAGTGGCTGGTCGACCATGGCGTGATGCCCGAGGTCGACCTGCGCAACATGATTCGCCGCACCGACGGCGGCACCGGGCCCGGCCGACTCACCCCGTCCGAGCCCGAGTCCACCCGTGCCGGCAGCCGATTCGGTGATTCGGAGATGCCGACCACCGCAGGTGGGGCGCGCAGCACTGGCTATGGCGGGGCGGCGTCGGGCGGGACGGGCTTCGCAGGCACGGGGTTCGCCGGCGGGGCGTCCGCCGGCCGCGCGGGTGCCGGCGGCGCATCGGCAGGCGGCCCCAGCGCTGCGCCCGCCTCCGCGAGCGGCGCGGTGGGCGGTGGCTCCGGCGGCGCGGGAGTCGGTGGCGCTGTTGGCGGGGGGCCGGGCGGTCAGCAAGGCAGTGCGTCGTCCGGTGCTGCCAGCCACGGCGGCCAGACCACCCAACACGGCCATGGCATCGACGACGAGACGCGCATGATGACCCGGCCCGCCGCCGGGGGCTCGGCGCGGGCGGATTTCGTGCTGGAGCATTTCTCCGAGGTGATGGACCGCCACCTGCCTGGGTTCCGAGACACCGCGCACGCTCGCCCGGCTTCGGCCAAGCTGTCGGAGGCCATGGCGCAGGCACAGCAGCGCCTGGTTCAACAGGCCGGTGGCCCGGCCGGCGACGGCGCGGTGGCGGGCGGCGCCGGGGGCGCAGGCGGCGAGGCGCCGTCGGCCGAGGTCCTGCTGCAGGAGCTTCGCGACCGCCAGGTCGCCCTCAAGCAGGCGGCAGCAACGCCGGCCGAGCGCGCCACCGTCGAACTCGTCGCTCTGCTGTTCCAGGCCATCCTGACCGAAGACCGCATCCCTGCCCAGTTGCGCGTCTGGTTCGCGCGGCTGCAGATGCCCACGCTCCGTGTGGCCATCGCCGAGCCCGATTTCTTTGTCAGCGCCGACCACCCCGCGCGGCGCCTGATCGACCGCATGGGCGCCTGCGTGATGGGTTTCGAAGGCGGGGCCGAGGTGGTCGGCTCGCCGCTGGAGGCCGAAATCAAGCGTGTGGTGCAGGTCGTCGAAGCCTTCCCGGATACCGGCCGGCGGGTCTTTCAGACGGTGCTCACCGAGTTCGAGAAGTTCCTCGAAGGCTACTTCCGCGACACCCACGAGAAGAGCCGAGCCGGCGTATCGCTGGCGCAGCAGGTGGAGCAGCGCGAGACACTGGCCATCCAGTACACCATCGAGTTGCGCAAGCTGCTGGGCGACGTGCCCGTGCACGACAGCATCCGTGAGTTCCTGTTCCACATCTGGGCCGATGTGCTGGCCACGGCCGCCGTGCGCCACGGGCCAAACAGCCCCGAGGTGAAGGAGGTGCGTTCGGCCGCCAGCGAGTTGCTCTGGACGGCCAGTGCCAAGACCAGCCGAGAAGACCGTGCGGAGGTCATCCGGCGTCTGCCGCCGATGCTGGCTGTGCTGCGGGGGGGGATGGCCTCGGTCGGGCTGGAGGCAGCGCGCCAGGAAGACGCGATCAAGTCGCTGAACATGGCACTCACGGCCGCCTTCGGCGCGCGCGCCAGTGCCATCAGCCCGCAGCAGCTGGAACAGCTCAAGGAGCGCCTCGAAATGATCGAGGAACTGCTTCCCGACGAGGACGTGGAAATCGACGAGACCTGGGTGCTGGACAGCAGCAACCACCAGCAGGACGGTCTTGAGATCGTCGCCGATGGCGGCTCGATGCCGGGGCCGGCGATGCTCAAATGGGCCGCCGAGCTGCAGCTCGGGGCGTCGTTCATGCTCGAGTTCCGCGACCGCCACCAGGCCGTGCGTCTGGTCTGGCAGGGCATGAGCCGGCAGCTGTCGCTCTTCAGCGCGTCGGACGGCCGTTGCGTGCTGTTCCAGAAGGCGCGTCTGGCGGCGTTCCTGCAGGCCGGGTTGCTGGTCCCCCTGCAGGACGAGTCCCTCACTGTGGCCGCCACCCGCAGCGCGATCGAGAAGATCAAGGCCGACCCGGCCCGCCTGCTCGCTTAGCGGGTCAGTGGATCAGCCGGTCTTCCGGCGCGACGAACAGTTCGTCCAGGATCAAGGCGTCGGGTTCCTCGCCCAGGCTCCAGAACACCATCAGCACGATGATCTTCAGGTCGTCCAGGTCGAGTGGCCCCGAGCCCACGGCCGTGGCGCGGTCGATGACCATCTCGCGCATCGCAGGCGGCAGCACACCCGCAGACTCCAGGAAGCTGATGAAGCCGATCGACTCCTCGCCGAGCAACTCGATCTCCTGCGGCAGGTAAACGCGCACGCTGGTCGAGGCTTGCTGAACCTCCGGCTTGACCTCGGCCGGCGCCTCGCCCAGCGAAGTGCCTGTGCTGAGGGCCAGGCCTTCCAGCCATGACAAGGCCTCCTGGATCTCGTCCGATTCGAAACCCACGGCCGACAGCTTGCGGGTCAGCTGGTCATGGTCCGGGCAGGCGTCGGGCCGCCAGTAGTTTTCGTACACGTAGACCAAAACGTCGAACATGAAAAGATGATACCCGAGCCCGATCGGCGCGGTCCGCGCCAAAGGACGGCAATGCCCAGGGTCTTCCGTGCCCGCTCAGCGGGCCGGGCCGGTACACCGGCGCCGAGTGCCTTGTCTCAGCCGAGCGCAGGGCCGCTCCCAAGCCGGCTGAGCACTCGCTCGGCGGGTGGGGCCGGTACTCCGGCACCGGGTGCCCCATCTCAGGCAACACCTTGGCGTTGGAACAGGCCACCTGGCAAACGCACCAGCCGGCCCGCCAGTTCCAGCGCGAGCAGCTTGGCCTGCAACTCGGCCGCCGGCCAACCGGTGCGGCCGATCAGCGCGTCGAGGGTGACCGGGTCGTGGCCCAGGGCACGCAGCAGCGGGTCAACTTCGCCCCCGACCGCGCCGCCATCGGGTGCTGGCAGATCCAGCTCGACCTGCGGCATCCCGGCCACGGGCCAGCGCAGTTCCTGCAAGATGTCATCGGCCGTCTCGACCAGCTTGGCGCCGTCCTTGATCAGGCGGTGACAGCCGCGCGACTGCGGGCTGTGGATGCTGCCAGGAATGGCGAACACCTCGCGTCCGCACTCCACGGCCATGCGGGCGGTGATCAGCGAACCCGACTGCACCGCGGCCTCCACCACCAGCGTGCCCAGCGAGAGCCCGGCGATGATGCGGTTGCGGCGCGGGAAGTGCTCGGCCAGCGGGGGCGCCCCGAGCGGGAACTCGCTCACCAACAGCCCTGCGCCGGCGCACATCCGGTGAGCAAGGTCGTGGTGACGCTTCGGGTAGACGCGGTCCAGCCCGGTGCCCACCACGGCGACCGTGCCGCCGCTAGCCGGCCCTGCGCCGACCAGTGCGCCTTCGTGTGCGGCACCGTCGATGCCCGCCGCCAGCCCGGACACGATGACCAGCCCGGCACGGCTGAGGTGGGTGGCGAAGCTGCGCGCGTTGTCCAGCCCGCCGGGCGTGGCATGGCGGCTGCCGACGATGGCCAGGCTGGCTTTGGACAGCAGGTCGATGCGCCCCTGGGCGTACAGGATCAGTGGCGGATCGGCGGTCTCCAGCAGCGCGTTGGGATACAGCGGGTCGCCGAGCGGCACCACCCGGCAGGCACGGTCAGCGCACCAGGCCAGGGTGGCTGCGAGCAAGGGCTCTTGGTCGAGCCGTGGCTCCTGCAGCGCGGCCGCCGCCTCCGCACCAGCGACCTGGCGCCAGGCCACGGGGCCGGCCATCACCGCTGCCTGGGGCGACCCGAAACTGGCCAGCAGACGCCTCGCCCCGCCCAGGCTCAGGCCGGGCGAATGGGCCAGGCGCAGCCAAGCGCCAAGCTCGTCGGTGGAAAGAGGGGCAGTCTGCTGCACCGTGCCGCCGTGCGGCGAGGGCTCAGGGCTGGGTGAAGATGTCGCCGGCCTTGACGGGGTCCTGGACCTGCAGGATCAGCGCATAGGACACGCGCTCGAACACCCGGAACACGAACATCAGGCCATGCCGCTCATCCGGCAGGCGGATCACCGGGCGTGACGGGTCGGTGGTATCGACCCGGCTGGTTCCGGCGCGCCAGACGGCCATCACGTGGCCACGCTCAATGCCATCGCGTGCGCCCTTGTTGATCGAGACAATCTGGTTCTGGCCAGCGTTCAGGCTGTCGCCATAGACCGAGATGATGCGGCCCGCCATCGGCCCGGTCGGCGAGTGCGGCGCAAAGGCCTCGAAGTCACGCGACGGCATCGGCGCGAGGCGGTCGTCGATATTGACTTCCTCGCGCAGGGCGGTGATGTTGATGGTGGACGGCACGATCTCCTGCCGGCCGTCGGGGCCGACCCGGGTTTCGCCGGGGCGGACGAAATCGGCAGCACCGACATAGCGTGCCTCGAATCCGAGAACTTCGCGGGTGAGCGGGTCGACCAGCGGGCGCGGCTCGCGGAAGATCTGCCAGCTGCGTGCGGCCGACATGTCGCCACGCACATAAGCCGTCTCGCCCTTGGACACCAGCACGCGGCCCTCCTGGGTGGCCACCACCCGCGGTGCGTTGGCCAGCGAGTTGGAATCCAGCACGATGGCATCGTTCAGGAACGGGCCGATCAGGTGCATGGGCACCGACGCGATGGCGTCGCTGGGCAGGGACTCGGCGCGCACGCGCGGGGAGAGCTTGTCCGTGGTGTCGATCGGCCGAGCCAGGCTCAGGCGGGCCCGGCCGCCGGTCTTGTCCAGGTAGAGGATCTGGCCCGGGTAGATCAGGTGGGGGTTGCGGATCTGGTCCAGGTTCATGCCCCAGAGCTCGGGCCAGCGCCAGGGGCTCTTCAGGAACAATTTGGAGATGTCCCACAGCGTGTCGCCGCGCTTGATGGTGTAGCTGTCCGGGGCGTTGGGCGCCAGTTCGGACAAGGGCACGCCGCTCTGGGCCACCTGCTGCGCCGTGCTGCGTTGGCCCGGGGTGATGGGGTAGTCCACCGCGCCGGCTGCCGTTGCACCCACCCCCAGTGTCAGGGCCACCAACCAGGCGGCGGGCGGGGGGGAAGGCAGGCGCTGAAATCGGCTCATGTATGGACACTCCCGGGCGGTGAGCCGGAATTCTTAGGCGGTGCAACAATTCTGGCTGGCCGCCCGGCTCTCCCAGCGCCCGAAAAGGCGGGGGAAAACCCGGTGACTCAGCCGCCGGCAATGCTGAGAAAGCTCCGCAAATTCTGCCCCTAAAGCCTTGATATCGCAAACAAACCTCCCGACCGGTTGAAACCCTTTGTCACCTCGTCGGTCCCGGTATGTTGCGCGTTGTCGACAACCCGAGGGGCTTCCCACGGCCCCGCCCGTTCACGCCATGGCCCTGCTCCCGATCCTGCAATACCCCGATCCCCGCCTGCACAAGGTGGCCGCTCCGGTCACCGAGGTCGACGCTGGCGTGCGCCAGCTGGTCGACGACATGCTGGAGACCATGTACCAGTCCGACGGCGTGGGGCTGGCGGCAACCCAGGTCGACGTGCACCGCCGCATCCTCGTGATGGACACCTCCGAGCAGCGCGACCAGCCCCGTGTGCTGATCAACCCCGAGCTGATCCAGGTCAGCGAAGAGATGATGCTGGGCGAAGAGGGTTGCCTGTCGGTGCCCACCATCTACGACGCCGTGCCGCGCCATGCCCGGGTGACGGTGCGCGCACTCGGACGCGACGGCCAGCCCTTTGAATTCGACGCCGAGGGCCTGACGGCCGTCTGCGTGCAGCACGAGATGGACCACCTGCTGGGCAAGGTCTTCGTCGAATACCTCAGCCCGCTCAAGCGCGAACGCATCAAGACCAAGATGCTGAAGAAGGCGCGCGACGAGCAGAAGCGCCAATGAGGACGATGTCGCGGGCCGAGCGCCGGGCCGCTCCCAAGCCGGCCCGCATACCCTCGGGGGATCGCTCGATGTACCCATCGAGCGAGGGGTCGGCATGATGCGGGTGGCGTTCGCCGGTACGCCGGAGTTTGCCGCGGTCGCCCTGCGGGCCATTCAGGCCGCCGGCCACACGGTCCCACTGGTGTTGAGCCAGCCCGACCGCCCGTCCGGCCGCGGCATGGTGCTGACCGCTTCGCCGGTCAAGCAGCAGGCGCTCGCCACCGGCGTTGCCGTCGCCCAACCCCGCAGCTTGCGCCTGGATGGCAAGTTTCCGGACGACGCAGCGTCGGCGCTCGACGCGCTGCACGCCGCAGCGCCGGATGTGTTGGTGGTGGCTGCCTACGGCCTGATCCTGCCGGCATGGGTGTTGACGCTGCCGCGCCTGGGCTGCCTCAACATCCATGGCTCGTTGTTGCCGCGCTGGCGTGGCGCCGCGCCGATTCACCGGGCCATCGAAGCCGGCGATGCCCGCACCGGCATCACCATCATGCAGATGGACGAGGGCCTGGACACCGGTGCGATGCTGGACATGCGCGCCGTGCCCATCCAGGCGGCCGACACCACCGGGGCGTTGCACGACCGTCTCGCGGCCCTGGGCGGAGAGATGATCGTGCAGACCCTGTCCCGGGCCGCCGCGGGCCCGCTGACCGGCGTGCCGCAGCCTGCCGAGGGCGTGACCTACGCCCACAAGGTCGACAAGGCCGAGGCGGCGATCGACTGGGCTGCGCCCGCCGAGGTGATCGAGCGGCGCGTGCGTGCCTTCGACCCCTTCCCGGGCACCAGCTTCGACTGCGCCGGCGAGACGGTCAAGCTCTGGCAGGCGGCCCTCCGGCCCGACCTGAGCGGCCCGCCAGGGCAGGTGCTGGGTGCCGGTGGTGGCCGCCTGACAGTCGCCTGCGGGCACGGGGCGTTGGATCTGCTGCAACTGCAGCGCCCGGGCGGCAAGCGTCTGCCGGTGGCGGCGTTCCTCCAAGCCCGCCCCGGCCTGCAGGGCATTGAACTTGCGCGTCCCGGCCGCATCTGACGCTTCACCTCCACTCCAGGCTGCGCCGCGCACCGGCCGGCCCCAAGAAAGCCCACCATGTTCAACCTGTTGAAGACCGCCGTCCTGATGGCGGCCATCACCGCGCTGTTCATGACCATCGGCCGCCTGATGGGCGGCCAGCAAGGCATGGTGCTCGCGCTCATCGTGGCACTGGGCATGAACTTCTTCAGCTACTGGTTCTCCGACAAGCTGGTGCTGCGCATGTACAACGCGCAGGAGGTCGATGCCCAGTCGGCCCCGCAGTTCTACCGCCTGGTGCAGGATCTGGCCCAGCGTGCCGAGTTGCCGATGCCGCGTGTCTACCTGATCAATGAAGACGCGCCCAACGCCTTCGCCACGGGCCGGAACCCGCAAAACGCCGCGGTGGCGGCCACCACGGGCATCCTGCGCACCCTGAGCGAGCGAGAACTGCGCGGCGTGATGGCGCACGAACTGGCCCACGTGAAGCACCGCGACATCCTGATCTCGACCATCAGCGCCACCATGGCCGGTGCGATCTCGATGCTGGCCAATTTCGCGATGATCTTCGGCGGCCGCGACAACGAAGGCCGGTCGGTCAACCCCATCGTCTCGATCCTGGTGATGCTGCTGGCCCCGCTGGCCGCCAGCCTGATCCAGATGGCCATCAGCCGCGCCCGCGAGTTCGAGGCGGACCGCGGTGGCGCCGAGATCTCCGGCGACCCGCAGGCCTTGGCCTCGGCGCTGCAGAAGATCCACCGCATCGCCCAGGGCCTGCCGATGGAGGCCGCCGAGCGGCACCCGGAAACCGCGCAGATGATGATCATGAACCCGTTGTCCGCGGGTGGCTTGCGGGGCCTGTTCTCCACGCACCCCAGCACGGAGGAGCGGGTCGAGCGCCTGCTGGAGATGGCGCAGCAGGGCATGCGGCGCGCATGAACCGCGGGCGCTCAAGTCGGTGGGGTGCTGGCCGATAACCCGGACAGACCCCTACCGACCGCCCCTCCATGCGCCGCCCGACCCTTGCCCTGCTCGCCCTGACCAGCCTGATGACGCTGGCCGGCTGCGACCTGCTCGGCATCGAGGGCGCCACCGTGGTGGCCGAGCGCAAGACGGCCGAAGGCAAGGCCGTCGGCGCAGCCTGCCGCCACGCCGGCCGCGCCATCGAGGATTGTTACGCGCTGAACAAGAAGGCCGAAAAGGCCGCCATCTACGCCGGTTGGCGCGAGATGGACGACTACATGCGCGAGAACAAGCTGGAGCCGGTGGCGCCGCAACTCGTTGCCGAAGCCAAGGCCAAGCCGGCCGAGTCCGAGGAAGCGGATGCCGAGGCGGGCACCAAGCCAAAGGCCAAGGGCGAAGTTCACGCGGACGCCAAGGACAAGGCGCCCAGCAAGAAGCCTGCTGCGCACTGAGCGCGCATGCTGCAGCGGCGCCCGAGCCGCCTGCATGCGGCCAGCGCCGGGCCGCCCCAAGCGGCCGCGTGACCCGCCCGGCGGGTGGGGCCGGCACCCCGGCACCGGGTGCCCCACCTACTGCAGTTCGGCCCTGCCTGGCCGGCAGCGGACAATCGCGGCATGCTCGACTCCGCTGCGCGCCTCTGGCGCGACCCTGATTTCCGCCACGGCGCCCGCGACATGCTGGGCACGGCATTGGGCATCGGCGCCTGGGGCCTGGTCACCGGGGTGGCGATGGTCAAGATCGGCCTGCCGGTGTCGCTGGCGGTGCTGATGTCGTTGCTGGTGTTCGCTGGCAGCGCGCAACTGGCCGCCATGCCGCTGATCGCCGGCGGGGCCCCGATCTGGGTGGTCTGGGCCACCGCAGCCTGCGTCAACCTCCGGTTCGTGATCTTCAGTGCCGGTTGGCGGCCCTACTTTGCCCAGCAGCCGCTGGCATGTCGGGTGGCAATGGGCTACTTCTCGGCCGACCTGAACTACGTGATGTTCATGCGGCGGTATCCCGAGCAGCGCCCCGGCCCGGGCCAGGTGCCGTACTTCTGGGGTGGCGTGGTGGTGAACTGGCTGGCCTGGCAGGTGCTGTCCCTGGCCGGCATCGTGTTGGCCGATGGCATCCCCACCGCCTGGGGATTGGGTTTTGCAGGCACCCTGGCATTGCTGGGCTTGACGGGGTCGCTGCTGGCCGACCGGGCCACCTGGCTCGCGGCCGGCGTCGCCGCATGCGCGGCCGTGGCGGCTTATGCCTTGCCGCTGAAGCTGAACATCGTGGTGGCGATCGCGGCAGCCGTGGCCGTGGGCATCGTGCTCGACCATATGGCGCCGGCCAAGGAGCGGGCATGAGCATGGGCTATTGGGAGACCGTGCTGACGGTGCTCGGCCTGGCGGCGATCACCGTCTTGACCCGCTCCTTCTTCCTGTTGCCACAACGCGAGTTGCCGATCCCGAGGTGGCTGAACGAGGCCCTGCGTTATGCGCCGCTGGCGGCCTTGGTGGCCGTGGTGGCGCCCGAGGTCGTGCTGACCAACGGCCACCTGATCGACAGCTGGCGCGACCCCCGGCCCTATGCAGCGCTGGCCGGCGGCCTCTGGTACTGGCGCCGGCGTGGCATCCTTGGCACCATCGTCTGCGGCATGACCGTGCTGCTGGCGCTGCGTTTCGGGCTGGGCTGGTAGCCCATCGCCCATTTCATCGACCGACCATCACTTCGACAAGACCACCATGAACGTGCTCCGTTTCACCGATCTCGTTGCCCAGGGCCGCGTGCAGGGCCAA
>JADMKA010000070.1 GCA_018780145.1 Vitreoscilla sp.
ACATGTGGTCGGACAGCACGAACTGCGTCATGGTCTCGAACATCGGCACTTCGATGGCCTGGCCGCGGCCGCTGCGCTCGCGCGCGTAGAGCGCCGAGGTCACGGCGTAGACGGCGGTCAGGCCGGTGGTGCGGTCGCAGATGTTGGTCGGCAGGTAGCGCGGCTCGCCCGTCACGCGGCCGACCAGCGAGGGCAGGGCCACCGCGCCCTGGATCAGGTCGTCGAGCGCCGGCTTGCCGGCATAGCGCCCGCCTTCGCCGAAGCCGTAGGCACCGCAGTAGATGATGCGCGGGTTGACGGCGGAAACCTCGTCGTAGCTCAGGCCCAGCCGGCCCATCGATTCGGGGCGGATGTTGAACAGCAGCACGTCGGCGCCGGCAATCAGGCGCTTCAGTGCTGCCAGTCCATCGGGCTGGCGCAGGTCGAGCGCGATGCTGCGCTTGTTGCGGTTCAGCGCCAGGTACATCGGGCCCATGCCCGTGCTGCGGCTGGGACCGATGTTGCGGACGGTGTCGCCATCGGGCGATTCCACCTTGATGACGTCGGCGCCCAGGTCGGCCAGGATCTGCGAGGCGAACGGACCCATCACCACGGTGGTGAGGTCGATGATCCTGACGCCGGCCAGCGGGCCGGGACCGCTGGCGGTCTTGTCGGTTTTGGAGCTCATGTTTGGGATGCGGGGGGCTTGAAGTAGTCAGGCATGCCGGCAGGCCAGAAGTCGCCCCACAGCACCATGCCGCCGTCGATGTTGATGGTCTCGCCGGTGATGTACTTGCCCGAGGAGGCTGTCAGGTAGACCACCGCCTCGGCGATGTCTTGCACGTCACCTGCCCTGAGCATGGGGTTGGTGCGGAACAGGCCGCCGACGTTCTCTTCCTTGTAGTTGTTGAAGCCGTTGCTCTCGATGGCGCCGGCGCCGATGCAGTTGACGCGGATGCCGTGCTCGGCCCATTCGACGGCCAGCGTCTGCGACAGCGCGATCACGCCGGCACGCGATGCTGCCGTGTGCGCCATGCCCGGCAGGCCGCGGTCCACGGCTGCGGCGATGGTGACGATGCTGCCGTCGCGCTTGCCCTGCTTGACCCAGCGCCTGGCCGCGCCCTGCATCATGTACCAGGTGCCGTTGAGGTTGGTGTCGATGACGGCGTTCCAGCCCTTGTCGGTAAAGTCCATCGCGTGCGCGGCGAACTGCCCACCCGCGTTGTTCACGAGCACGTCAATGCCGCCGAAGCGTTCCCAGACGGCGTCGAGCAGGCCCTCGACCTGCGCCGGATCGCGGATCGTCATCGGGTGCACGAAGACCTCGCGGCCCGACAGGGTGCGCAGCTTCTCGGCGCAGTCTTCCAGCGCATCGCGCTTGCGGCCGCAGATCGCCAGCGTGGCGCCCAGGCGGGCGAACAGGAAGGCGATCGCCTTGCCGATGCCGCTGCCGGCGCCCGAGACCAGCACCACATTGCCGGCGAACAGGTCGTTGCGGTAGACCGTGGGCAACTCGGCGAGTGCCGCGTCGCCAGGGCCGAACTTCGGCTGTTGGACGGGCGCGGTCATGGCGTCTGCCCCTGGGTGAAGTAGGCGGGCTTGGGGATGGTCCACAACTCGCCCCACAGCACACCGCCGCCATCGACGTTGAGCAGATCGCCGGTGATGAACTTGCCGCTGGGCCCGGTGAGGTAGATCACCGCGTGCGCGATGTCCTGCACGTCGCCCTGGCGGAGCATCGGGTTGCCGCGCGGGAACTGCTCGCGCGCCTCGGCCGAGTACTGCTTGAAGCCGGTGCTCTCGATCACGCCCGGGGCCAGGCAGTTGACGCGGATGTTGTGCGCTGCCCATTCGACCGCCACCGTCTTCGACAGGTAGGTCACGGCGGCCCGCGCGGCGCAGGAATGGGCCACGCCGGGGAAGCCGCGCTGGAAGGTCAGCACGATGTTGACGATGTTGCCCGGCGTGCCGGTGTCGCGCCAGCGCTTGGCGGCGGCGTGCATCATGTACCAGGTGCCGTTCAGGTTGTTGTCGACCACCGCCTTCCAGCCGTTGGGACTGATGTCGAGTGCGGCCTTCGGGAACTGGCCGCCGGCGTTGTTGACCTGCACGTCCAGGCGCCCGAAGTGCGCGTAGGTGGCGTCCAGCAGCTTCTCGACATCGTCGGGCTGGCGGATGTTGGCCTGCTGCACCAGCACGTCGGGGCTGCCCAGCTTGCGCAGCCAGGGTTCGCAGGCGTCGAGCTTGGCGCGGTCGCGGCCGCAGATGACGAGCTTTGCGCCCAGCCGCGCGTACAGGAAGGCGATGGCCTTGCCGATGCCGCTGCCGGCGCCGGAGACCATCACCACCTGGCCGTCGAACAGGCCGGCCTCGAAGACACGCGGCGCCTCAGCCAGCGCGGCATCGTTCCAGCCGAATTGCGGTTCACTCATAGTGTTCACATTCCAGCGTAGTTGGGCCCGCCGCCACCCTCGGGCGTGACCCAGACGATGTTCTGCGACGGGTCCTTGATGTCGCAGGTCTTGCAGTGCACGCAGTTCTGGGCATTGATCTGCAGGCGTTCGTTCTGATCGTCGTCGCGCACGAACTCGTAGACCCCGGCCGGGCAATAGCGGCTCTCGGGGCCGGCGTACTTGGCCAGGTTCAGCGCCACCGGCACCGCGGGGTTCTTCAGCGTCAGGTGCGCCGGCTGGTTCTCTTCGTGGTTGGTGTTGCTGACGAACACCGACGACAGGCGGTCGAAGCTGAGCTTGCCGTCCGGCTTCGGGTAAGCGATGGGCTGGGCCTGCTCGGCCGGCAGCAGGCATTCGTGGTCGCGCTTGCTACCGTGCAGCGTCCACGGCGGGCTGGCGATGCCCAGCTTGGGCAGCAACCATTGCTCGATGCCCGTCATCAGGTTGCCGACCCACTTGCCCTTCTTGAACCAGAGCTTGAAGTTGCGCGTCTGCTGCAGCTCCTCGTTCAGCCAGCTTTGCTCGAAGGCCTGCGGGTAGGCCAGCAACTCGTCGCGG
>JADMKA010000277.1 GCA_018780145.1 Vitreoscilla sp.
TTGACGATCTCGAACACCTCTTCCACGATCTGCGGCGCCAGGCCCATGGAGGGCTCGTCCAGCAGCACCATCTTCGGGTTGGCCATCAGCGCGCGGCCGATGGCGCACATCTGCTGCTCGCCGCCCGAGGTGTAGGCGGCCTGCGAGCCGCGCCGGGTCTTCAGGCGCGGGAAGTAGTTGTAGACCTTCTCCAGCGTCTCGGCCACTGCCGCCTTGCCATCCTGCCGGGTGTAGGCGCCGGTCATCAGGTTGTCCTCGATGGACAAGTGGGCAAAGCAGTGCCGGCCTTCCATGACCTGGATGACACCGCGGTTGACCATGTCCGAGGTGCTGAGCTTCTCGATGCGCTCGCCGCGCAGCTCGATCGAGCCCTTGGTGACCTCGCCGCGTTCGCCCGCCAGCAGGTTGCTCACCGCCCGCAGCGTGGTGGTCTTGCCGGCGCCATTGCCGCCCAGCAGCGCCACCACCTGGCCCTCGGGCACCTGCAGGGACACGCCCTTCAGCACCAGGATCACGTGGTTGTAGATGACCTCGATGCCGTTGACATTGAGAAGAACATTGCTCATCGCTGACCTTTCGCTCCTCGAAGCGCCGCACGCGGCGCTTCGAGGAAGGCCCCACCAGGGGCCGCCCCCGCCGGGCGGGGGATTGGGGGTGCATCAGGACCCCTCCCGCTTGGCGGGAGGGGAAGGGGAGGGTGCAGAACGGTGCGGCAACGCCAGTCCTGTGTCGCGCGGCGACTCAGGACTGGCAATCCTCCGGCGTGCGACGGGTCAGCTTCTTCTCGCCGGCGTACTTCTCGGCCGAGGCCTTGACCATCGGCTTGATGATCTGCTCGTCGGCCTGCAGCCAGTCGGAGGCCCAGGTGAACTTGGCGCCGTCCCAGGTGTGCACCCGGGCAAAGGCCGATCCCATGTGGTCGGCGCAGCTGGTGGAGACCGGCCGCATCACGTTCTTGAAGCCCAGGGCGTCGAGCTTGGCCTGCGTGAGGTTCAGGTTCTCGTAGCCCCAGCGCGCCTGCTCGCCGGTCATGACCTTGCCCTTGCCGAAGCGCTCCTGTGCCGCGCGCACGCCCTCGGTGGCCAGCAGGGCGCCCAGCACGCCACGCATGTACAGCACGCTGCCGACTTCGTCCTTCGGCCCCGTGCCCTGGCCCTTGGCATGCACCTTCTCCAGGATCTCCTTGACCACCGCCGATTGCGGCTCGGCACCGTGCTGGATCATCACGGCGCTGTAGCCCTTGGCGGCGGCACCCACGTCCTTCAGGTCCGGCTCGGCGCCTGACCACCAGGTGCCGAACATCTTCTCGCGCGGGTAGCCCGTGGCCACGGCTTCCTTGATCGCGGTCGGGGTCATGACGCCCCAGGTCTGCATCACGACGAAGTCCGGGCGCTGCTGGCGCACCTGCAACCAGATGGACTTCTGTTCGACGCCCGGTGCCGGCACCGGCAGCAGCAGCAGCTCGAAGCCATACATCTTGGAGCGCTCGGTCAGGATCGGCAGCAGTTCCTTGCCGAACGCGCTGTCGTGGTAGACGACACCGATCTTCTTGCCCTTGAGCTTGTCCCAGCCGCCCTGGGTCTTGGCGATGTGCTGCAGCACCGTGTCGCCGGCCACCCAGTAGTGGCCGATCAGCGGGAAGTTCCACTTGAAGATGCCGCCGTCGGCGGTGTCGCTGCGGCCATAACCCGAGGTGATCAGCGGGATCTTGTCGGCCGGCACCTTCTCTGTGAGCGCGAAGGTGATGCCGGTGGACAGCGGCTGGAACACGGTGGCTCCGCCGTTCTTGCCCTTCAGGCGCTCGTAGCACTCGACGCCGCGTGCGGTGTCGTAGGCGGTTTCGCACTCCTCGACCAGGGTCATGACGCCGTTGATGCCGCCGCGGGCATTGACCAGCTTCATGTAGTCGTTGTGGCCATTGGCCCAGGGCGTGGCGTTCGGCGCCACCGGGCCGGTGCGGCCCGAGAGCACCGGGAAGAACTGCTGCTTGGCTTGTGCCAGCGCCGCGCTGGAGGCCAGCAGGCCCCCGGCACCAGCGGCGGCCAGGGCGATGGCCAGGGGGATGGAACGGATCTTCATTTGTCTGCCTCCGGGAGGGGTGGAAAGAGCACTCGTCAGTGCGGGGGAACTTGATGTCGTTGCATCAATGCGGGAACGGCCACAGGCGAAGCTTCTCCTTGCCGATGGACCACAGGCGGGCAAGCCCGTGCGGCTCGACGATCAGGAAGAAGACGATCAGCCCGCCGAAGATCATCAACTCGGAATGCGAGATCAGCTCGGTGCTGATCGTGATGCCGAAGACCGCCCCCAGCGCCGGCAGCGCCTGGTTCAGGAAGATCGGCAGCACCACGATGAACGCGGCGCCGAAGAAGCTGCCCATGATGGAGCCCAGGCCGCCGATGATGACCATGAACAGCAGCTGGAACGAGCGGTCGATGTTGAAGGCCGCGGGCTCCCAGGAGCCCAGGTGCACGAAGCCCCACAGCGCGCCGGCCACGCCGACGAAGAACGAACTGACCGCGAAGGCCGAGAGCTTGGCGTAGACCGGCCGGATGCCGATCACCGAGGCCGCCACATCCATGTCGCGCATCGCCATCCACTCGCGGCCGATGTGGCCGCGCACCAGGTTCTTGGCCAGCAGCGCGAACACCAGCACGAAGCCCAGGCAGAAGAAGTACTTGCCCAGCGGCCCGTCGATCCTGATGCCGAACAGCGACAGGTCGGCCACGCTGACCGTGCCCGAGGTCGAGTCGTTGGTGAACCACTTGACGCGCAGGAAGGCCCAGTCGAAGAAGAACTGCGCCGCCAGCGTGGCGACCGCCAGGTACAAGCCCTTGATGCGCAGCGACGGGATGCCGAACAGCACGCCGGCGACTGTGGAGCACAGGCCGCCCAGCAGGATGGCCACGACCACCGGCATGCCGTCGACACGCACGAAGAAGTTGTAGGCCGCATAGGCGCCCACCGCCATGAAGGCGCCGGTGCCCA
>JADMKA010000183.1 GCA_018780145.1 Vitreoscilla sp.
CGATACCGCCCGGTATCGCTGCGCTTTGCGCCTAGGCTGAGCCGGCTTCCTGGCCCAACGCGGGCCCGACCCAAAGCCCGACAGCCCCCTAGAACTGCAAAGTCTTCACGCCCTCTGGCGTGCCCAGCAGGCACAAGCGCGCCCGGTGCCGGGCGAAGATGCCCACGCTGACGACGCCTGGCCACTGGTTGACCTCGGTCTCCATGGCCATCGGATCGCTGATCTTCAGGCCGCGCACGTCGAGGATCAGGTTGCCGTTGTCGGTGACCACGCCGTCGCGCACCCGCGCGTCGCCGCCGTAGGCGCGCCCGAAGCGCCGCGCGACCTGCGCCGCCGCCATCGGGATCACCTCCACAGGCAGCGGGAAGGCTCCGAGAACTTCGACCAGCTTTGACGCATCGGCGATGCAGACGAAACGCTCCGCCAGGTCGGCGACGATCTTCTCGCGCGTCAACGCCGCACCGCCGCCCTTGATCATGTGGCCATGGTGGTCGATCTCGTCGGCACCGTCGATGTAGACCGGGATCGATTCGATTTGGTTGGGGTCCAGCACCTCGATGCCATGGGCCTGCAGGCGCTCGGTGCTCTTCACCGAGCTGGACACCGCGCCACGGATGCGGCCCTTCATCGTCGCCAGCGCATCGATGAAACAGTTGACTGTGGAGCCGGTGCCGACACCCACGATGCTGCCAGGCACCACGTGGGCCAGCGCGGCCTGGCCGACCAGGGCCTTCAATTCGTCTTGGTTCATGCCCCGGATTATCGCCGCCGGCCCCGCGCGGGCCTGACACAATCCCGCCCCATGCCTCTCGTGCCCTATGCCCTGACCCGCCCCTTTCTCTTCGGCCTCGACCCCGAGGCAGCCCACGAGCTGACCCTGGGCAGCATCGCCCGGCTGCAAAACACCCCGGCGCAATGCCTGTGGTCGCAGGCCCGCGCCGGCAGCCCGGTCACCGTGGCCGGCCTGCGCTTCCCGAACCGCGTGGGCCTGGCCGCCGGGCTGGACAAGAACGGGCGTTGCATCGACGGCCTGGGTGCCATGGGCTTCGGCTTCATCGAGGTCGGCACGGTCACGCCCAAGGCGCAGCCGGGCAACCCGAAGCCGCGCATGTTCCGCCTGCCCGAGGCGGATGCGCTGATCAACCGCCTGGGCTTCAACAACGAGGGGCTGGACGCCTTCCTGGCCAACGTGCGGCGCGCCCGCAGCTTCCGCGCGGCCGGCGGCATCCTGGGGCTGAACATCGGCAAGAACGCCGCCACGCCGATCGAGAACGCGGTGGACGACTACCTGATCGGCCTGACCGGCGTGTTCCCGCATGCCGACTACGTGACCGTCAACATCTCCAGCCCCAACACCAAGAACCTGCGCGCCCTGCAGAGCGACGAGGCGCTTGATGGGCTGCTGGGCGCGCTGGTCCAGCGCAAGGCGCTGCTGACGCAGCAACAGGCCCGGCAGGTGCCGATGTTCCTGAAGATCGCCCCCGACCTGGACGACGCGCAGATCCGCGTCATCGCCACCACGCTGAAGAAGCACGGCATGGACGGCGTCATCGCCACCAACACCACCATCGCCCGCGACGCCGTGAAGGGCCTGCCCCATGCAGACGAGACCGGTGGCCTCTCCGGCGCGCCGGTGCGCGAGGCGAGCAACCGGGTGGTCCGCGCGCTGCGCGCCGAGCTGGGCGGCGGATTCCCCATCATCGGCGTGGGCGGCGTGATGAGCGCCGAGGATGCGCTGGCCAAGCGTGCCGCGGGCGCCGATCTGGTGCAGATCTACACCGGCCTGATCTACCGCGGCCCGGCCCTGGTGGCCCAGGCCGCGAAAGCTCTCGGCTAAAGCGGGTCAGACCAGCGGCACACCCGTCTTGGCCTGGAGTTCCTCGAGGCTGACGCCCGGGGCCAGCTCCACCAGCTTCAGGCCGGCCGGCGTGACGTCCATCACCGCCAGGTCGGTGATCAGCCGGTTGACCACGCCCACGCCGGTCAGCGGCAGGGTGCAGTGCGGCAGGATCTTCAGGTCGGTGGTGCCGTCCTTCTTGGTCGCCACATGCTCCATCAGCACGATGACGCGGCCGACGCCGGCCACGAGATCCATCGCCCCACCCATGCCCTTGACCATCTTGCCCGGGATCATCCAGTTCGCCAGGTCGCCCTTCTCGCTGACCTGCATCGCCCCCAGGATCGCCAGGTTGATCTTGCCGCCGCGGATCATGCCGAAGCTGTCCGCGCTGCTGAAGATGCTCGAGCCGGGCAGCGTGGTGACCGTCTGCTTGCCGGCGTTGATCATGTCGGGGTCGACCTCGTCTTCCGTCGGGAAGGGGCCGATGCCCAGCAGGCCGTTCTCGCTCTGCAGCCAAACCTCCATGCCCGCAGGCACGTGGTTGGCCACCAGGGTGGGCAGGCCGATGCCCAGATTCACGTAGAAGCCGTCCTGCAGTTCCTTCGCAGCGCGGGCGGCCATTTCATCGCGGTTCCATGCCATGTCGTGGTCTCCTTCAGGCGGCCTTGCGGACGGTTCGTTGTTCGATTCGTTTTTCCGGCGTCGTGTTGAGCACGATGCGGTGCACGAAGATGCCCGGCAGGTGGACCTGGTCCGGATCGATCTCGCCGGTCTCGACGATCTTCTCGACCTCGACCACGGTGATCCTGCCGGCCATCGCCACGTTCGGGTTGAAGTTGCGCGCGGTGCGGCGGAACTGCAGGTTGCCGCTCTTGTCGGCCACATAGGCCTTGACCAGCGACACCTCGGGCAGCAGCGAACGCTCCATCACATAGGTGTGGCCGTCGAACTCGCGCAGCTCCTTACCATCGGCCACGATGGTGCCGACCCCGGTCTTGGTGAAGAAGGCCGGGATGCCGGCGCCGCCGGCACGCAGCTTCTCGGCCAGCGTGCCCTGCGGTGTGAACTCCAGCTCCAGCTCGCCCGCCAGGTACTGGCGCTCGAACTCCTTGTTCTCGCCCACGTAGCTGGAGATCATCT
>JADMKA010000085.1 GCA_018780145.1 Vitreoscilla sp.
CGCGGCAGGCGCTGCGTGCCACCGCCGCCGGGCAGCAGGCCCAGCTTGACCTCGGGCAGCCCGAGCCGTGCCTGGCCGTCATCGAGCACGATGCGGTGGTGGCAGGCCATCGCCATCTCCAGCCCGCCGCCCAGGCAGCGGCCGTGGAGGGCCGCCACCACCGGCTTGCCCGCGCGCTCGATGCGGCGCAGGAAGGCCTTGAAGCGCATCGACTCGTCGAAGGCCTGCCTCGCGGTGGTGATGGCCCACAGCCTGTCGACGTCGGCACCCGCGAAGAAATCCTTCTTGCCGGAGGCCAGGACCAGGCCCTTGACAGCCGCATCGGTTTCCAGCCGCTCGACGAGCCCGGCCAGCGCGCCGGCCATCTCGTCGTCGATGACATTCATCGGCTTGCCGGCCAGGTCCATGGTGGCCAGCAGGACGCCGTCGGCGCCGAGTTCGAAGGTGATGGCGCTCATGGTCGGTCTCCGCAGGGCTTCATCAAACCCGCTCGATGATGGTGGCGATGCCCATGCCGCCACCCACGCACAACGTGGCGCAGCCCGTGGCCAGGTCGCGGCGCTCGAGTTCGTCGAGCAAGGTGCCGAGGATGATGGCGCCCGTGGCCCCCAGCGGGTGGCCCATCGCGATGGCCCCACCGTTGACGTTGACCCGGTCCAGCTCGATGCCGAGTTCCCGGGCGCACTTCATCGGCACCGCGGCGAAGGCCTCGTTGACCTCCCAGAGGTCGATGTCCGCCGCCGCCATGCCGGCCTTGGCCAAGGCCTTGCGGCACGACGGCGCGGGGCCGGTCAGCATGATGGTGGGCTCGGAGCCGATCACCGCCATGCTGCGGATGCGGCCACGTGGCCGCAGGCCGGCACGCCGCCCGGACTCGGCGGAACCGATCAGCATCAACGCCGCGCCGTCGACGATGCCGGAGGAGTTGCCGGCGTGGTGCACGTGGTCGATCCGCTCGACCATCGTGTACTTGCGCAGCGCCGTCGCGTCGAAGCCCATCTGGCCCATCATCGCGAAACTGGGCTCCAGCCTGGCCAGCGTCTCGGGCGTGGTGGCGGAGCGGATGGTCTCGTCCTCTGCCAGCAGTTGCAGCCCGGCGATGTCGTGCACCGGCACGATCGATCTGGCAAACCGGCCCTCGGCGCGCGCCACCGCCGCGCGCTGGTGCGAGCGGGCGGCATAGGCGTCGACGTCGGCACGGTTCCAGCCCTCCAGCGTGGCGATCAGGTCGGCGCCGATGCCCTGCGGCACGAAACCCAGGTGCTGGTTGACCCGCGGGTCCATCACCCAGGCGCCGCCGTCACTGCCCATGGCCCAGCGGCTCATGCTCTCGACGCCGCCGGCCACCACCATGTCCTCCAGCCCGCTCTTCACCTTGGCGGCGGCCAGGTTCACCGCCTCCAGGCCGGAGGCGCAGAAGCGGCTCAGCGTCACGCCGGCCACCGTCTGCGCCCAGTCGGCGTCCAGCACCGCGGTGCGGGCGATGTCGGCACCCTGCTCGCCCACCGGGGTCACACAGCCCAGCACCACGTCGTCCACCAGCGCGGTGTCCAGCCGGTTGCGCTGCTCCAGCGCCTTCAGCAGGCCGCGCAACAGCCACACCGGGCTGGCCTGGTGCAGGCCGCCGTCCTTCTTGCCTTTGCCACGCGGCGTTCGCACGTGGTCGTAGATGAAAGCGTCGGTCATCGGGGTGCCTTGTTGCGCGGGTGGGCGGCGGCGCTGCGCTCGTTGCCCCGCTTGTAGTTGCCTGTGACACGGGCCAGGGTCTGTTGCAGGCTGGCGGCATCGGCCCCCTCGGCCTCGGCCAAGAAATCGATGGCATCGCGGCCACGCAAGGTGCTGGCCAGGCGGCCGCGGTGCAGCACGCGCACTTCTCCGTTCTTCATGCGCTGCCAGGTGAACCCGAGGTCGTCGTCGTCCATGGTCTGCCCTCGATCAACGGCGCTCGGCGAGACCGCGCCGGACCGTGTCGTTGATGACCCGCAGTTCGGCCAGCGTGGCGTCGATGTGGGCGCGGCGCTGCTCCAGCTCCGCGATGGCCTGGTCGGTGCGCTGCAACACGAACTTCATCTGCTGCACCCGGCCTTCGCCGTGGGTGCCGTACAGGTCGAGATAGTGCTTGATTTCGGCCAGCGAGGAGCCGATGGCCTTGGCGCGCAGGATCAGCGACAGCCGCGCCCGGTCGCGCCGGGTGTAGACCCGGGCACCGTTGACGCGGCGCGGGGCGAGCAGCCCCTTGTCTTCGTAGAACCGGATCGTGCGCAGCGTGATGCCGAACTCGCGGCACAGCTCGGTGATGCCGAACAGGTCGCCGGTGGCATCTTCGCGGTGCTCGGCCACCGCCTCCTGCGGCGAGAGCACCGAGGGCTCCTCCTGTCGTGCCATGGCAAGCGCCGTCAGAGCACGCGCTGCAACTTGAGGGCCACGCTCATGTCGCCGCTGACCTTGAACCTGCCCATCATGAAGCCGGTGGTGGGCTCCAGCTCGCCGCTGATCAGGTCGCCCAGGGTGGGCAGGGTCAGCGCCACGGTACAGGCGGTTTCGCGGTCGTCGTTGCCGACCGTGTTCGGCACCGCGCCGCCGTCGATCACCACCACGCCGTCGGCGCCGCAGTCGAACTTGAGCGTGGTGCCCAGGCCGCAGTCGTTGCCGACCTTGTCTCGCAGGGCGGTGGTGGCGGCTTGCAGATCCATTCATTGCTCCTGTGGGCCAAGGCCGGCCGCGACGTGCGGCTCACGCATGAGCACGCACTTTAGGCGGCCAGCCTCCACTCGGCACTAGCGTAATCACCTAATAGCCATCTTTGTGACGTTAACGTTACCCTTGCATCCGTTCCCGCCATTTGGAGGCTTCGCATGCCCACGCGTTACGACAGCGTGTTCCGCCCCGGCCTGTTCACGGGCCAGCGCATCTGGGTCACCGGCGGTGGCTCCGGCATCGGCCGCTGCGTCGCGCACGAGCTGGCCGCCTTGGGCGCGC
>JADMKA010000260.1 GCA_018780145.1 Vitreoscilla sp.
ACCACCGCGAACACCACGATGATCAGGTTGCTGCCCATCAGCGGCGTGATCTGGATCACCGGCGCGGCCAGCACGCCGGCGATGGCGGCCAGGCCGGCGCCGGCACCATAGGTCAGCATCACCATCATCGGCACGTTGACACCGAAGGCCTGCACCAGCTTCGGGTTCTCGGTGCCGGCGCGCAGGTAGGAGCCCAGCCGCGTGCGCTCGATGATCCACCAGGTCGCCAGGCAGATCGCCAGCGACGCAAAGACCACGAAGCCGCGGTAGTTGGGCAGCACCATGAAGCCCAGGTTGGTGGCGCCTTGCAGCGCCTCGGGCACCGAATACTGCTGGCCCGAAACCCCGAACTGCTCGCGGAACAGGCCCTCGGCGATCAGCGCCAGGCCGAAGGTCAGCAGCAGGCCGTAGATCGGGTCGATGTTGTACAGGTGCTTGAGCAGGGTCCGCTCGACCACCACACCCAGCGCGCCGACCACCAGCGGGGCGATGACCAGCGCCCACCAGAAGCCGATGCCGAACTGCTCCATGGCGTACCAGGCCACGTAGGCGCCGATCATGTAGAGCGCGCCATGGGCGAAGTTGACGATCCCCAGCAGGCCGAAGATCACCGCCAGGCCCAGGCTGAGCATGGCGTAGAACGACCCATTGACCAGCCCCAGCAGGAGCTGGCCCAGGAAGGCCTGCAGGGGAATGCCGAAGATCTCCATGGCGCGCGACCTTTCAGTGGCTCACTTCCAGAGCGCGCACTTGGTTTCCGCCTTGGTGGTCCATGCGGCCTCGCCCTTGATGGTTTCGACGACGTTGTAGTAGTCCCACGGCTCGGTCGACTGGTCGGGCGACTTCACCTGCATCAGGTACATGTCATGGACCATGCGGCCGTCGTCGCGCACGAAACCGCCCTTGGCGAAGACGTCGTTGATCTTGGTCTTCTTGATCTGGGCAATGACCTTGTCGGCATCGTCCGTGCCGGTGGCCTTGACGGCCGTCAGGTACTGCAGCGCAGCCGAGTAGTCGGCAGCCTGGATCGACGAGGGCATGCGCTTGAACTTCTCGAAGAACTTGCGGCTCCAGGCCCGCGCCTCGGCGTCCTTGTTCCAGTACCAGCTGTCGGTCAGGTACATGCCTTGGGTGGTCTTCAGGCCCAGCGAGTGGATGTCGTTGATGAAGACCAGCAGGCCAGCCAGCTTCATGGTCTTGGTGATGCCGAACTCGTTGGCCGCCTTGATGGTGTTGATGGTGTCGCCGCCGGCGTTGGCCATGCCCAGGATCTGCGCCTTGCTGCCCTGTGCCTGCAGCAGGAAGGACGAGAAGTCGCTGGCCGACAGCGGGTGCTTGACCGAGCCCACCACGGTGCCGCCGGCCGCCTTGACGACCGTGGAGGTGTCGTTCTGCAGCGCCGCGCCGAAGGCGTAGTCGGCTGTCAGGAAGTACCAGGTCTTGCCGCCGGCCTTGACCACCGCGTTGCCGGTTCCCTTGGCCAGCGCGACGGTGTCGTAGGCCCAGTGAATCGTGTAGGGCGAGCACTGGTCGTTGGTCAGCGCCGAGCTCGCGGCGCCGACGACCAGGAACGGCCGCTTCTTCTCGCTGGCCACCTTGGCCATCGCCAGGTTGGCGCCGGAGTTGGTGCCGCCGATCAGCATGTCCACGCCTTGCGTGTCGAACCATTCGCGCGCCTTGGCTGCCGCCACGTCGGCCTTGTTCTGGTGGTCGGCCACCACCACCTCGATCTTCTTGCCGTTGACGGCACCCCCCAGGTCGGCCACCGCCATGCGGATGGCCTCGGCGCCGGCCGGGCCATCGAGGTCGGCGTACAGGCCCGACAGGTCGGTGATGAAACCAATCTTGATCACGTCACCGGAGATCTGGGCCAGCGCAGGTGCAGGGGCTGCGAACATCGCGGCCATGGCCAGGCTGCAGGCGGCGGGGATTTTTTTCAGTGTCATCGTGCTCTCCAAGGGAAACGGGTGGGGTGGTGGGTGGCGGGCTCAGACGCCCAGGTACTCGTGCAAGCGCTCCATGCGCTCGGGCAGTTCCGCCTGGGTGAACTCCTGGATCACTTCGCCGTGCTCCATCACCAGGAAGCGGTCGGCCAACGGCGCCGCAAAGCGGAAGTTCTGTTCGACCATCACGATGGTGTAGCCCTGGCCGCGCAAGGTGGTGACCATCTCGGCCAGCTTCTGCACGATCACCGGGGCCAGGCCTTCGGAGATCTCGTCCAGCAGCAACAGCTTGGCACCGGTGCGCAGAATGCGGGCCACGGCCAGCATCTGCTGCTCGCCGCCGGACAGGCGCGTGCCCTGGCTCTGGGCACGCTCCTTCAGGTTCGGGAACATCGCGTAGATCTGCTCGACGCTCATGCCGCCAGCCGCCAACTGCGGCGGCAGCATCAGGTTCTCCTCGGCCGACAGGCTGGAGAAGATGCCGCGCTCCTCGGGGCAGTAGCCGATGCCCATGCGCGCGATGCGGTGCGTCGCCAGGCCGATGGTCTCGGTGCCGTGGACCTGGATCGATCCCTTTCGGCTGCCGATCAGGCCCATGATGGCGCGCAGGGTGCTGGTGCGGCCGGCGCCATTGCGGCCCAGCAGGGTGACGACCTCGCCCTCGTCCACGTGCAGGTTGACACCGTGCAGCACATGCGATTCGCCGTACCAGCCGTGCAGGTTCTTGACCTCCAGCATGCGCTTGGCGGCGGCCATCAGTGGGCTCCTTGCAGTTCGGTCTGGGTGCTGCCCATGTAGGCCTCGATGACCGCCGGGTTCTTCGACACCTGCTCGTAAGGGCCTTCGGCCAGCGTGGCGCCGCGCTGCAGCACGGTGATGGTGTCGGCAATGCTGGCGACCACGCTCATGTTGTGCTCGACCATCAGCACCGTGCGGTCGGCCGCGACCTTCTTGATGAGCTGGCGGATCCTGTCCACATCCTCCAGGCCCATGCCCTGGGTGGGCTCGTCGAGCAGCATCAGCGTCGGGTTCATCGCCAGCGTGGTGGCGATCTCCAGCGCACGCTTGCGGCCGTAGCTCAGCTCGACCGCCGTGAGGCCGGCGTACTTCTCCAGATCCACCTCGCGCAGCAGCGCCATGGCCCGGCCGTCGAGCGCACTCAGCGAGCGCTCCGAGCGCCAGAAGTGGAAGGAGTTGTGGAGCTGGCGCTGCAGGGCCACGCGCACGTTCTCCAGCACCGTCAGGTGCGGGAACACCGCCGAGATCTGGAACGAGCGGATCACGCCACGCCGCGCAATGCGTGCCGGGCTCTCGCCGGTGATGTCGTGGCCGTCGAACAGGATCTGGCCGGAGGTGGGCGTCAGGAACTTGGTCAGCAGGTTGAAGCAGGTGGTCTTGCCGGCGCCGTTGGGGCCGATCAGGGCATGGATGCTGCCCCGCCGCACGCGCAGGTTGACCTGGCTCACGGCGACGAAACCCTTGAACTCCTTGGTCAGGGCGCGCGTCTCGAGGATGGTGTCGGTGGCGGTCATGCGGCAGTCGCCGGGCTGGCGGCAAGGGCTTCGGTGAGGGGCGCGGCGCCGCCCAGGCGCTGGGTGAGCACCTGTGCAGCCAGCATCACGGCATCGCGGTATCGGGCATGGCCATCCGCCTGGGGCTGGACCTTGTGCACGCAGATGCCCAGGCCGGCCACCGGCTGACCCGCCGCGTCGAAGACCGGCGCGCCGATGCAGTAGACGCCGGTGCGCACGCCTTCGTCGTCGATGCTGTGGCCGCGCTGGCGGGTCAGGGCGAGTTCCTTCATCAACTCGGACAGGCGCACCGGCCGGGTCCCGGCCATGGGGGCCAGCGGCCCCGGGCCCAGCAGCCGGCGCACGGTGTCGGGCGGCTGGAAGGCCAGTTGCACCTTGCCGGTGGCGGCCAGCCAGGCCGGCAGGCGCATGCCCACCTTGAAGGCCAGGCCCAAGGGCCGAGTGCCCTGGCGCGCGGCGATATACACCACCTCGCGACCATTCAGCACCGACAGCAGCACGGTCTCCTCCGGCGCCGCGCCGGCGTCTGGCCACAAGGCGTTGAACTCCTGGGCCACACCGGTGCTGGCCACGAAGGCCTCGGCCAGGCTCATCACGCGCGGGCCGAGGCGGAACGCACCGTCGTCCTGCCGCCGCAGGTAGCCATGGCTCAGCAGCGTGTTGCACAGGCCGTGCACGCTGCTCTTGGGCAGCGACAGGTCGGCAGCCAGCCGGGCCAGGCTCATCGGCTCGCGCTGCTGCGCCAGGCGGTCCAGCAGGCTCAAGGCGCGCTGCACCGCGGGCACCACTGCGCCGCGCGCGGGCTCGGGGCCGGCAGGGCGGGAGGCGCGAACGGTGGGCGTCAAGGTCACGGCGTGTGCAAGGCTTGGCAGCGAACTCGGCCCGCCGGAGTTTTGGTCCGCGGGTTCAGCGGGCTGAACAGTGGTTCAGCCTGCCGAACGCAGTGTAGGCAGGTCAACGCCGCACCGGGATGCCTTCGTGCAGCGATCGCGGGAAAGCCCGATCAGGGTAAGCCCGACAGCCTCCTTGGAGCCTTGCAGGTGCGCCGGGCTTGGTCTAAAGTTGAGTCAATTTCGGAACGTAATTCCGCTAATCGGTATTAAGAGACCTCCGCCAGACCCGCGACCCATGCCCGCCCTGTCCGCCCAACGCCGCGATCTCGACTTCCTGCTGTTCGACATGCTCGGCGTGCAGGGGTTGACGCGTGCCCCTCGATTCGTCGAGCACAGCCGGGAGACCTTCGGTGCCGCGCTCGATGCGGCGCAGGAGATCGCCGAGCGCGAATACGCACCACTGAACGCACTGCTGGATGCCGACGAGCCGCGCATGGTGAACGGCGAGGTCCGCCTGCCCGCCGAGCTGAAGCCTGCCCTGGCCAAGGCACTGGCCGCCGGCTTCAACGCCGCCACCTTCGACGCCGACCAGGGCGGCATGCAGTTGCCGCAAGTCGTTGCCCAGTCCTGCTGGGCATTGTTCAAGGGCGCCTGCGTGGCCGCCGACACCTACTGCTCGCTGTCGATCGGCGTGGCCAACATGCTCAGCCGGTTTGGTACGCCGGCGCAGCGGGCCACCTACCTCGGCCCGCTGCTGTCGGGCCGCTGTTTCGGCACCATGGTGCTGACCGAACCGCAGGCCGGCTCCGCACTCGCCGATGTCCGGGCCAGTGCCACGCCCCTGGCCCACGGTGGCTATGCCATCCGGGCCCAGAAGATCTTCATCACCGCCGGTGACCATGGCCTGGCCGAGAACATCGTCCATCTGGTGCTGGCCCGCCTGCCGGACGCGCCGGCCGGGGTGAAGGGGTTGTCGCTGTTCATCGTGCCGAAGTACCGCGTCGAACCCGACGGCTCCTGCGGCGCAGCCAACGACGTGGTGCTGGCCGGGCTGATCCACAAGATGGGCAGCAAGGGCACCACCTCGGCCCTGCTGCAGTTCGGCGCCCAGGGCGCCTGTGTCGGCGAGTTGCTGGGCGAGCCGCACCAGGGGCTGGCCTGCATGTTCCACATGATGAACGAGGCGCGCATCAACGTGGGGATCGCCGCCACCATGCTCGCCGCTGCGGGCTACCGGCATGCTCTGGCCTACGCCCGAGAACGCGTCCAGGGGCGGGCCTCGGCGGACCCGCGCTCCAACCCGGTGCCCATCGTCCGCCACGCCGACGTCCGCCGCATGCTGCTGGCACAGAAGGCCATCGCCGAAGGTGGCCTGTCCCTGTGCCTGCAAGGCGCCCTGTGGGCGGACGAGCAGCAGGTCGCCGACAGTGCGCAGGCGCGAGATCTCGCCGGCGCCCTGCTCGACCTGATGACCCCGGTGATCAAGGCCTGGTGCGCGTCGCAGGGCCGGGTGGCCAACGCACTCGCGATCCAGGTGCTGGGTGGCTACGGCTACACCCGCGACCACCCGGTGGAACAGCACTACCGCGACAACCGCCTGAACTCCATCCACGAAGGCACCGACGGCATCCAGGCGCTGGACCTGCTGGGCCGCAAGGTCGGCGCCCGGGGCGGCGAGGCGCTGGCGGCCCTCGGGCGTTTGGTCGCCTCGACCATCGCCCAGTCACGGCTCAGCCCCCCCCTGGCCGAACTGGCCGCTGCGCTCGAACGCGCGTGGGGCGAGCTGCATGACACCACCGCCCTCCTGGTGCGGGAGCTGCCGCGGGCACCTCAACTCGCACTGGCCAACGCCAGCCTGTACCTGCACGTCTTCGGCCACACCGTCGTGGCCTGGATGTGGTTGCGCCAGGCCCTGGCCGCGGCGTCCCGGCTGGAGAGTCCGGACCAGGCGTTTCACCAGGCGAAGCTCGCCGCGACCCACTACTTCTTCCGCTACGAACTGCCGCAAACCCGGCCGCTGCACGACCTGCTGCGCCGCCTCGACCCGCTGCTCACCGAGCTGGACGACGCGGTCCTCTGACCCGACCCGCCACGAGACCCACATGACACCCCAGACCCTGTTGCCCCCGAACCTGTTTGCCGGCCGAACCGCCTTCATCACCGGGGGTGGCAGCGGCATCAACCTCGGCGTGGCCCGCCACTTCGCCGCCCTGGGCGCCCACGTGGCGATCTGCGGCCGAACGCAGGCCCGGCTCGACGACGCGGCGATGCAGTTGCGCGATCTCGCCACGCCGGGCGGCGGCCGGGTGCTGCCGGTGGTGGCCGATGTGCGCGACCCCGCCGCCCTGGCTGCCGCGGTGGAACGCACCCGCCAGGAACTGGGGCCGATCGACGTGCTGGTGGCCGGCGCCGCCGGCAACTTCCTGTGCCCTGCCGAACAGCTGTCGCCGAACGGCTTCAGGACCGTGATCGACATCGATCTGATGGGCTCCTTCCACGCCGCACGCGCCGCGTTCGACCAGCTGCGCGAGCGCCAGGGCTGCCTGATCTTCATCTCGGCGCCGCAGTCCTTCGTGCCGCAAGCCTGGCAGTTGCACGTGGGTGCCGCCAAGGCCGGGGTGGACAACCTGATGCGCAACCTGGCGGTGGAGTGGGGCCGCTTCGGCATCCGCGCCAACAGCATCGTGCCCGGGCCGATCGAGGGCACGGAGGGGCTGAGGCGCTTGTCCTCGCCCGAGGTCGACGAGCGCGCCCGCGCGGCCGTGCCGCTGCGCCGCTACGGCACGGTGGACGACATCGCGCAGGCGGCTGTGTTCCTGGCCTCGCCGATGGCGGCTTACGTCAGTGGCACCGTGCTCCTGGTGGACGGCGGCAATTCGCTGGTCGGCTCGGCGCTCTGGAACGAAACCGTCAAGACCTTGCCACTGCGCAACCCGGTGGAGAGCCAGTCATGACATTCGACCCCTCCCCCAGGGCACAGGCCCTGATCACCCGGGTTCGGGCCTTCATGGACGAACACGTCCACCCCAACGAGCAGCGTTTCCTGCGCGAGGTGGCCACCGGCGACCGCTGGGCACCGCTGCCCTTGATCGCCGAACTGAAAGACAAGGCCCGCGCGCTGGGCCTGTGGAACCTGTTCCTGCCCCAGTCCGAGTCGGGTGCCGGGCTCACCAACCTGGAATACGCCCCGCTGTGCGAGGTGATGGGCCGCGTGCTCTGGTCGGCCGAGGTCTTCAACTGCTCGGCGCCGGACACCGGCAACATGGAGGTGCTGGAACGCTACGGCACCCCCGAGCAAAAAGCGCGCTGGCTGAAGCCGCTGCTGGCCGGCGAGATCCGCTCGTGTTTCGCGATGACCGAACCGGCCGTCGCCTCGTCGGACGCCACCAACATCGAGTGCGAGATCCGCCGCGACGGTGACTTCTACCTCGTCAGCGGGCGCAAGTGGTGGTCCTCCGGCGCGGTGGACCCGCGTTGCCAGGTCTTCATCGTGATGGGCAAGACAGACGCCACGAACCCGGATCGGCACCGCCAGCAATCGATGATCCTGGTGCCGCGCGACACGCCCGGTGTCACCGTGGTCCGACCGCTCAGCGTGTTCGGCTACGACGACGCCCCCCACGGCCACGCCGAGCTGGTGTTCGACCAGGTCCGCGTGCCGGCCGCGAATCTCATCCTCGGCGAAGGCCGCGGCTTCGAGATCGCCCAGGGCCGGCTCGGCCCGGGCCGCATTCACCACTGCATGCGCACCATCGGCATGGCCGAGCGGGCGCTGGAACTGATGTGCCGCCGAACGCTGGCCCGCACGGCCTTCGGCAAGCGCCTGGCCGAACAGGGCGTGACGATGGAGCGCATCGCCGAGTCGCGGATCCTGATCGACCAGGCCCGCCTGCTGGTGCTGAAGGCCGCCCACCTGATGGACACGGTGGGCAACAAGCGCGCCGCCAAGGAGATCGCGATGATCAAGGTGGCCGCGCCGGCGATGGCCTGCCGCGTCATCGACTGGGCCATCCAGGCCCACGGCGCGGCGGGCGTCAGCGGCGACTTCCCGCTCGCCTACGACTACGCCCAGGTGCGCACGCTGCGCTTCGCCGACGGGCCCGACGAAGTGCACCGCCAGCAGATCGCCAAGCTGGAACTGGCCGCCTACGGATGAACGACATGCCGAAGGCCCCGCCAAGACCCAAGCGCGCGCCGATGGCTGGCAGCGCGCGGCAGACCTCGCACGTCGTCAGCGAGATCGACGACGCCGACCCAGATTTCGTCAGCGCGGTCGGCCGCTCGTTCGCGATCCTGCGTTGCTTCCGCCAGCACGCCAAGGTGCTGGGCAACAAGGATCTGTCGCTGCTGACCGGCCTGCCCAAGTCGACCATCGCACGCCTGACCTACACCCTCACCAAGCTGGGCTACCTGGAGTTCCTGGCAGCCACGCAGAAGTACGTGCTGGGCATCGGTGCGTTGACCCTGGGCCAGTCCTACCTGTCGGGGCTCGACGTGCGCGAGGTCGCCCGGCCGCTGATGCAGGAACTGGCCGACGCCGCCGGCGCCACCGTGGTGCTGGGCGCCCCGCATGGGCAGGACATGGTCTTCCTTGAAATCTGCCATGGCAACCCGGTGTTCATGATGCGGGTGGCCATCGGCCAGCGGGTCCCGCACGGCATGACCGCGCTGGGACGCGCCTACATCGCCGCGCTGCCGCCCGCCGAGCGCGAACGCTACGCCCGCGACTACCGCCGGCGCGTGCCGCCCGCCGAGTGGTCCCGCCTGGAGGCCATCGGGCAGCAATCGATCACCGACCACGCGCAACACGGCTTCTGCTTTTCGCTCGGCGACTGGAGCGACGAGGTGTTCGCCGCCGGCGTGCCCATGGTCTCGGGCGACGGCAGCAAGATCCTCGCGTTCAGCTGCAGCGGCCCGGTCCACGCGATGACCCGCGAGCGCCTCCTGAACGACATCGGACCGCGGCTGATCGCGCTGCGGGACCGCGTGTCGGCCACCCTTGGCGGCGTTTTCTGAAGCACCCACCGTCTGACTTCGACGACAACCCCACACAACCGGAGACACCGAATGACCCACCACCCAGCCCCCTTCCGCCCCGCCAACGACGTGGCCGCGTTGTTCCTGGGCGCCCTGCTGCTCGGTGCCGCCGGGAGTGCCGCGGCCCAGACCAGCCCACCAGCGCCTGCCACCGCCGACGAGGGCCAGCTCGAACGCATCACCATCACCGCCGAGAAGCGGCTCTCACTGCTGGACACCACGCCGGCAGCCGTCACCGCGTTGTCTGGTGGCAAGCTCGCCGACCAGGGCCTGACCGGTTTCGCCGACGTCACGACGCTGGTGCCCAACACCTCCTTCACCACCGGCCAGGGCGCAGCGCAGCTGTTCATCCGCGGCATCGGCAATGTCTTCATCCTGGCCGGCGGCGACCCCGGCGTGGCGCTGTATGCCGACGGCGCCTACGTGTCCGACCAGACCAGCTCCAACGTCGCGCTGTTCGACCTGCAACGCGTCGAGGTGCTGCGCGGCCCGCAGGGCGCGCTCTACGGCCGCAATGCCACCGGCGGCGCGATGAACCTGATCTCGGCCGCGCCGACCTCCACCTTCCAGGCGCGCGCCGGCGTGCTGTTCGGCGACCACGGCCGGCTGGAGAGTGAAGGCTTCATCTCCGGCCCGCTGTTCGGCGAGGGCTCCACACGGCTGCGCCTGTCGTACCAGGTCAAGGGCTACGACGGCTACACCAGGAACCCCCTGGCCGGCACCAGCTCCGGCCCGGTGCTGCCCGGCGGCAAGCCGACCACCGGCCCGAAGGCGCTGGACGACATGGACTCGCAGGCCTTCCGCCTGCAGAGCGCCACCGATATCGGCGACGGGCAACTGCGCCTGATCGCCGGCCACTACCGCGAGAAGGATGCCGGCCCCAGCATGCCTGTGCTGGTGGATCCGGTGATGTTCTCGGGCCTGCTGTTCGGCGTGCTGCCCAGTACCGACCCGCGTGTGGTGAAGAGCCAGGGGTCGAGCAACCTCGTCGAGGTCAACTCGCTGCTGGCCGGTTGGGAGCAGCCGCTGGGCTGGGCCACCCTGAGCGCCAGTGCCAGCGTGCGCCACAGCCGCGCCGACCGGGCCTGGGACAGCGACGTCACGGAATCCCTGACCGCCAGCAGCGGCTTCGCCACGAAGAGCGACGACACCAGCCTGGACATCCACCTCAGCTCGGACGACAACGGCCCCTTCACCTGGCTGGTGGGCGCCACGCACCTGCAGTTCGACCAGACGCAGGACATCGACATCTCCACCCAACTGCCCAGCGTGTTGTTCGGCTTCCCGCCGCCCCTGTTCCCGGTGGGTGTGCAGTTTGCGCTCGGCGGCACGGTGAAGACGCGCTCCTCGGCTGTCTACACCGATCTGCGTTACGCCCTGAGCCCCTCGTTGTCCCTGCTCGCCGGCCTGCGCTTCAACAGTGACGAAAAGCGCTCGGTCGAGCACCAGGCCATCTCTCCGCTGGCCCCGCCCGTCACGGGCTACGCACTGAAGGACCGCTGGGACAGCACGCCCGGCAGCCTGGGTGTCGAATACAAGATCGACAAGAGCAGCCTGGTCTATGCCCGCTACGCCCACGGCTTCAAGTCCGGTGCGGTGAACCTGGGCTCGCTGCAAGCGCGAATGGTCAAACCCGAGAGCGCCGACTCCATCGAGCTCGGCTACAAGACCGATTTCTGGGCCCGGCGGGGTACCTTCAGCGGCGCGCTGTTCAGCACACGCTACAAGGACATGCAGGTTTCGCAGGTGGGCCTGACCACGGTGGAGCTGACCAATGCCTCGCAGGCGCGGATCGACGGCGCCGAAATCGAGCTGCAGTTGAGACCACTGCCGCCGCTGACCCTGGGGCTGGCGCTGGGCCTGATGGACCCGACCTACACCGACTTCGTCAACGTCGACCTGCGCAACGCCCCCACCGCGCCGGTCAACGTCAAGGGCAATCAACTGGCCCAGGTTTCCAAGGCCAACGCAGCGGTCAATGCCGAGTACAGCGCCAACCTGGGAAGCTACAAGGCCACGTTGCGGGCAGACTATGTGTGGCGCGACAAGGTCTACTTCACCGAGTTCAACACGCCCGACGCGGTGCAGGGCGCCTACGGCCTGGTGAACCTGTCGGCCTCGCTGCGCCCGGCCCAGGGCGGATGGAAGCTGTATGGTTTCGTCAAGAACGCCGCCGACACCACCGCCATCACCAGCATGAGCATCGCCTCGCCGCTGCTCGGCGCGGCGCGCCAGGTGACCTACACGCCGCCACGGCAATTCGGCGTCGGTGCGTCGATCGATTTCTGACCAGGCCGCAACATGAGTGACGCCTTCATCGCCCCCGTGCAAGGCCATTGCACCGAGCGTTTCGACCCCCTGCGCCAGCGTTTCGCCAGCCTCCTGGCCTCGGGCGACGACCTCGGCGCGTCGATGGCATTGACGATCGACGGCGAATTCGTCGTCGATCTCTGGGGTGGCTTCGTCGACGAAGCCCGCACGCAGGCCTGGCAGCGCGACACGATCACCCACGTCTGGTCGACCACCAAGACCGTCACCAACCTGGCGGCCCTGTGGCTGGCCAGCCGCGGCGAGCTCGACCTGGACGCGCCGGTGTCGCGCTACTGGCCCGAGTTCGCCGCCAACGGCAAGTCGGGTGTGCTGGTGCGGCATGTGCTGTCGCACACCTCGGGTGTGCCCGGTTGGGCCGAGCCCATGTGCACCGAGGATCTCTACGATTGGGAGCGGTCGGCTGCGTTGCTGGCGGCCCAGTCGCCCTGGTGGGCGCCGGGGAGCGCCTCGGGCTATCAGGCCATGACCCATGGGTTCCTGGTGGGCGAGTTGATCCGCCGGGTGGGTGGGCGCAAGACGGGCGCCTTCGTGGCCGAGCACCTGGCCGGGCCGCTGGGGGCGGACTTCCACATCGGGCTCGACCCGTCGCAGTTCGATCGCGTGGCCCGGGTGGTGCCCCCGCCGCCATTGCCGCTCGACTTCAGCCAGATGCCGGCCGATCTCCCGATGATGCGGGTGTTCACCAACCCCGGTCCGGACGCCAGCGCCAGCTGGACACCGGCCTGGCGCCAGGCCGACCTGGGGGCTTTGAACGGCCATGGCCATGCGCGCTCGGTCGCGCAGCTGATGTCCATCGTCGCCTGCGGCGGCTCACCGGGTGGGCGGAGCTGGCTGTCGCCTGCCGTCGCGGCCCGCATCTTCGAGACCCAGGCCGACGGCATCGACGCGGTGCTCGGCATGCCCATGACCATGGGGCTGGGCTATGGCCTGCCGAACGCCACGCTGGTGCCCTACCTGCCGGCGGGCCGCCTGGCCTATTGGGGCGGTTGGGGCGGCTCGCTGGTGGTGGCCGACGCCGACCGCCGAATGTGCTTCGCCTACATGATGAACAAGATGGCGCCTGGTCTCGTTGGCGGGCCGAACGTGGCGTCGCTGGCGGCCGCCCTCTACGAGATCGTGGGCGAGCAGACCCGTCCAGCGGTCCAGAGCAGGGCCACGACGCCCAACGCGCCGGCCGCCAGCGTGGCCAAGGGCAGCTGATGGGCGAACCACAGCAACACCAGCGTGCCGCCCATGGCCGCCAGGAACGTGGCCACGGCAGCGGCCTGGCGCGCGGGGGCCAGGGGAATGTCGTAGGGAACGCGCTGCAGCTCGAACGCCTCGCCGGGAAACCTGGCCGCCACGTCAGCGGGCCGCCAGCCGGGCGGCGCGAACCAGCGCCTGAGTTTGTCTGACCAGGAGCGCGTGTACCAGCAGTCACGCAGGATCTCGGCATAGAAGGCCAGGTTGGCCCAGACCGGGTCCCAGCTGCGCAAGGGCTTGATGGTGCCGTAGACGCAGGGTTCGGCGTCGTCCTCTTCGACGAAGCTGCCGAACAGCCGGTCCCAGACGATCAGGATGCCACCGTAGTTCTTGTCCAGGTACTTGGGGTTCACCGCGTGGTGCACCCGGTGGTTGCTGGGCGAGCAGAACCAGCGGTCGAACCACCCCAGCTTGCCGATCTGCTGGGTGTGGACCCAGTATTGGTAAAGCAGGTCGATCAGGGCCACCGTGCCGAAGACCAGCGGTGGCACGCCCAGCACCGCCATCGGCAGGTAGAACACCCAGCCGGCGATCCAGCCGCTGCCGGTCTGGCGCAGCGCGGTGGAGAGGTTGTAGTCCTCGCTCTGGTGGTGCACCACGTGGGCGGCCCAGAACAGGGCCATCGTGTGGCCGAAGCGGTGCAGCCAGTAGTAGCAGAAGTCGTACAGCAGCAGGCCGCCCAGCCACACCCACCAGGCGTCCACCGGCAGCGGCGCGATCGCCACGTGCTGGAAGACCCAGGTGTACAGCCCGATGTTGGCCACGCGCGTGAACAGGCCCACCACCTGGCTCAGCATGCCCAGGCCAATGCTGTTGATCGCATCGGCCAGCCGGTAGGTGTTGCGTCCGCGGCGCCAGCCGACGACGAACTCGAGCGCGATCAGGCCGAGGAAGACCGGGGTCGCCAGGACGATGACTTGGGCGGGCGTGGGCGTCATCCCATCATGATCGCGCCGAACCAGGGGGGCTCGGCGGCCACCTGGGGAAAGCCCGGTGGGCAGCCCTGCCTACACCTCGTCGAGCGCGTCGCCCTGAAGGTGCTGAATGTCACCCCAGCCGACCAGCGTGAAGCCCTGTGCGGTGTGCAGCAGGCGGTTGACGCCGGTGTTGGCCAGCTCCCAGGTGCGCGGGGCATCCAGGGCGATGCGCGAGGCCGCGCGGTACAGGCAATCCAGCACGCCGCCATGGGTGACCAGCAGCAGGGTGCGCCCCGGGTGCGCCCGGGCCAGGCGGGTGGCGGTGGCCACGCTGCGTTCGTAGAAGGCCTGCAGCGTTTCCCCGCTCTCGGGGCCGTAGCCCGGTTCGCGGCGCCGCCAGCGGGCGCTCTCCTCGGGCCAGCGCTGCTCGACCTCGGCGTAACTGTGGCCCTGGAAGATGCCGAAGTGGCGCTCGCGCAGCCCCGGGTCGGTGGCCAGCGGCAGGCCGGTGCGGTCCGCCACCGCCTGCGCCGTGTCGCGGGCGCGGGCCAGGTCGCTGGAGACGATGACATCCGGTGCGTCGTCAGCCAGCGCTTCGGCCAGCCGGCGTGCCTGGGCCAGGCCGTTCTCGTTCAAGGCCACGTCGAGCTGGCCCTGCAGGCGGGCCTCGACGTTCCAGGCGGTCTCGCCGTGGCGCACGGCAATGATGCGGGTGACGCTCTCCATGCGGGTCTCAGCTGGGCGCAGGGCCGCCCCACGCGCGGCCAGCGCACGGCCGCTCCGAAGCGGCCGCGCACCCGCTCGGCGGGTGGGGCCGGTACGCCGGCACCGGGTGCACCATCTCAAATGCCCCAGACGATCGGCTCGTCGGCGTCGTGGGCGCGGCGCATCATCTGGGTCAACGGCCAGGTGCGCTGGCGCAGGCTGATGGCCTCGGGCTTCGGCGCATCGGGGTCGGTGCCAGCGGCCGCACGGGCCGCCTCGTCGGCGGCCACGGCGTCAGCCAGGGCCTGGATCGCGGCGGGCATGTCGGCGGGCTCGATGATGCCCTGGGGGGCCACGGCTTTGCCGATCAGGCCCAGCACCCGGTCACCCGTCGGGCCCAGCATGATCACGTCGCCAGCGACGGCGCTTTTGAACTTGTAGATCATCGTCGGGAGATCATCGCACGATCTCCCGGGTTTGCGCGACCAGCGCCCGTGTCCGGACCCACCTGTCGCTGGGCCTGGACCAGCAGGCTCGCCACATCCAGCGGGCGGCTGTGCAGGAAGCCTTGCCAGGCTGCACAGCCCAGTGCTGCGAGTGGCACCCGCTGGTGCTCGGCCTCCACGCCCTCGGCATAGACCGCCAGGCCCAGGCTGCGCGCGGCGGTGGTCAGCGCGGCCGCCATGCCGGCGTCCGGGCCGGCACCGCGGCCCACGGCCACCACCAGCTCGCGGTCAAGCTTCACGGCCGCAAACGGAAAGCGCCGCAGCAGGCTCAGGCTGGTTTCGCCACGGCCGCAGTCGTCCAGCAGGATGTGAACACCCAGCTGGTGCAGCGCCTGCACCTGGGCCTGGGCGGTCTCGGGGTCGGCCTGCAAGGCCGCCTCGGTGAAGTCCAGTTCCAGGTCGGCAGCCGGCCAGCCGGCTGCGTCCAGCGCGGCAGCCACACGCCGCGCATAACCCGGCTGCAGGCAGGAAGCGGCACCGACGTTGAGGTTCAGTCGCCAGCCGAAGCCGGCGGCGCGCCAACGCAAGGCCTGGCGCAGGGCTTGTTCCAGCGCCCAGTCGTCAAGCGAGGCACCGAGCCCGGCGCGCTCGGCGAGTGGCAGGAACTGCGAGGGTGGCAGCAGGCCGTGCTCGCCGTCGTGCCAGCGCAGCAGGGCTTCGACCGACTGCACCTGGCCGCTCGCCATGTCCACCCGCGGCAGGTAGCGCAGGCGCAACGCCTGTGCCGCGGCCCCCTCGCGCAGGCTGCGCTGCAGGCGGACCAGGCGCGGGCCATCGTCGGGGCTGCCGAAGGCGTGCACGCGCCAGGCCGACCCGCCGGCATGCCGTGCCTGCTCCAGCGCGGCCTCGGCGTGGCCGATCAGGTCGTCGGCGCACAGCCCGGCCTGCGGGTAAGCGGCGATGCCGATGGCCACTGACAGGCCGGCCGTGGCCAGCGGGCCGCCGATGGGCCGCCGTGCCAGATCGACCACGCGGCGCGCCAGCCCTTCGGCAGCCGCCTCGCCACCCTGGCGGACCAGCACGCCGAAGCGCGCACCGCCCAGCCGGGCGAGAAGATGTTGCGCCGGGATGCAGGCGCGCAGGCCCTCGACCAGCGCGCCCAGGCTGCGCACCTGGCTCTGGCCGTCGAGTGCGAAAAGCTGCTGCCTGTCGAACTCGATGCACAGCAACGCCAGGGGCGTGCCGTCACGGCGCGCCGCACCCACGGCATCGTCGAGCGCATTCACCAGGCCACCGCGGTCGGGCCAGCCAGTGATCTCATCGAAGTGGCCGCGGTCACCACGCGGCGCGCCCGGACGGCGAGGATTGATCTCGCGGAACGAGTAGACACGGCCGATCGGTCGACCCTGGCTCCACTGCGGCTGGATATGCCGCTCGAGCTGTGCGCCGTCCAGCAGGTGCACGGTATCGACGCTGCTGAGCAAGGCATGCGCAGCGATGTCATCCAGGCGCACCTGGTAGGTGACCGGCGCCAGCGTCTGCTGGGCCATCCAGCGGTAGACCGCGGCGTCGTCGCGCTCGGCCAATGCCGACTCGGGCAGCGCCCACAGCGTGGCGAAGCGGCGGTTGAACGCCTGGATGCGGCCCTTCAGGTCGGTGACGAGGATGCCGTCGGCAGTGGCCTCCAGCGTGGCGCGCAGCTCGGCCAGCAGGCCATCGCGCTCCTGCTCGGCGCGGTGCTCGCCGCTGCGGTCGCGCAGCAGCACCAGGTAGCAGGCCACGCCGTGCCGGCCGGCGCCGAGATCTCCGATCGGCACGACACGGCGGTGCACGCGGGCCATGCTGCCATCGGCGCGGGCCAGGTCGGTGTCGCTGTCCAGCGCCCCGGGCGCGCCGCCGCGCACGTCGGCCCAGAAGGCGGCGTCCTCCAGTGTGGGCAGCAGGTTGGCGGCGGGCCGGCCCAGCAGGCTCTCGGGGGTTCCACCGAACCAGGCGGCCGCCGCGGCGTTGGCGTGCAGCACGCTGGCGTCGCCCGCGTCGACCAGCCACGCGGGATCTTCCAGGCTGTCGACCAGCTCGGCGCGCGCGCTGGCCTGGCCCGTCATCCAGGCAATGCCCGCATCGGCACCGCTCATCACGCGGCCTCTTGCGGCACCGGCGCGGCCGCGACGTCGAAGAAGTAGGCCACGCGCTGGCGCGGCGCCAGGCACTCGGCCGCTCGCGCCGGCAGTTGCGTGGGCTTGAGGCTGCGGCGGATGCCCAGGTCCGGGCAGTCCTCCAGGTTCAGGTGGAGGGCTCGGTCGGCGCTGACGCCGGGGTCGAAGACCCGAACCATCGGCTTCAGCGGGCGGGCGGAGTTGACCGTCATCACCATCGCGTAGCGGTCGTCGGACAGTTGCACCAGCGAGCCCGGGGGGTAGATGCCCATCATGCGGATGAAGCCGTTCAGCATCGCGGCATCGAACTTCGAGCGGGCCTGGGCGAACATGCGCGACAGGGCCTCATGAGGCGTCAACGACTTGGATGGCGAGGCCGCATTGCACAGGTTGTCGTAGTGGTTGATCATCGACACGATGCGCGCGCCCGGTGACATGCGCTCGGTGGTCGCCCCCTTGGGAAAGCCGCTGCCATCGGCCAGCTCATGGTGCTGGGCCAGCACCAGCAGCGCGCCGGGCGACAAGCCCATGCGGCGGCCCTGGGTGATGCCGTGGGCCACATGGTCGCGGTACAGGGACGCCTCGGCCGAGGTGAAGTCATCGTGCGCCAGGCGCACGCGGTCGGGCAGCGACAGCTTGCCCACGTCGTGCAGCAGCGCGCCGGTGCCGATGTCCTGCATGTCGCTCTCGGACACGCCGAGCGAGCGGGCCAGCAGCAACGACACCACGGTCACGTTGATGGCGTGCGCCGAGTGGCGGTCCCCGGTCGGCTCGCCCAGCACGCGCACGCACAGCTCGCCGTCGACCAGCATCTTGTCCAGCAGCGCGCGGGTCAGGGCCTTGGCGTTGTCGCGCGCCAACTCGGGCTCGCCACCGACCGAATCGTTGATGCGGCGCAGGTCACGGCAGGCTTCCTGGTACTGGCGCTCGCAGACGCGCAGTGCGGCCAGCTCGGCCTCGCGGCGCGCGTCGGCCCGGCGGCGGGCCTGCTCGGCAGGATCCACGGGCACGGCGGGCTGCGCCAGCTCGGGCATGGTCTCGTCGCGGGGCGCGCCGCCGCCGGGCGTGATGGTGATGCGCTCGGGGGCGGGCTGGTCGCTGCGTTCCGGGCTCCAGCGCAGCTTCTTCAGGCCCAGCGAGCGGATCGTCTCGATCTGCTCGTTCGAACCGATCTTGAAGCTGGAGAGCGGAAACGGATGCGACATCCACCCCACGTCGAGGTGAACGAACATTCCGATGCGCAGATCCTGCGGTTCGACGATGGCTGTCATGTCGCGGCGTCCCTGGAGGTGTTGCCCGGGTGGCCCCCGGGCTCTTCACACCATTGATCGGCACGACAGCGCCGAAACTTGAGGGGGCTCAGCCGAGCGCCGTCGAGGCCGCGGAGGTGTCGTCGGCCCGCTGGTCGCCATGGGCGAGCCGCCCCACGGGCTGGGGCCGCCCGAGCAGGAAGCCCTGGAACTCGTCGCAGCCCTGGTCCAGCAGGGCGCGCAGCTGCGGATGCGTCTCGACACCTTCCGCATTGACGCGGATCTCCAGCGAGTGCGCCAGCGAGATGATGGACTTGACGATCAGGTTGACCTTGTCGTCGGTCCCCAGATGCTGGGTGAAGGCGCGGTCGATCTTCAGCTTGTCGAACGGGAAGCGCCACAGGTAGGACAGGCTGGAGTAGCCGGTCCCGAAGTCGTCCATGGCGATCGACACGCCCATCGCCGAGAGCGCCCGCAGGGTGGCCAGCACCTGCTCGGTGTTGCTCATCAACAGCGACTCGGTGATCTCGATCTCCAGTCGCCGGGCCGGCAGGCCGGCCGCATCGAGCGCCCGGCCGATCACCTCGACCAGGTTGTCGTGGCGGAACTGCGCGGCGGAAAGGTTCACCGCCACCGACAGGTGGCTGGGCCAGGAGGCCGCCTCGGCACAGGCACTGCGCAACACCCAGCGGCCGAGCGGCCCGATGAGGCCGGTGTCCTCGGCCAGCGGGATGAACTCCGCCGGCGGCACGTTGCCCCGCTGCGGGTGGTTCCAGCGCAGCAGGGCCTCGTAGCCGGTCAGCGTCTGGCCGTCCGAACCGTACAGGGCCTGGTAGTGCAGGCTGAGCTGCGCGGTGCCGATGGCCTCGCGCAGGTCGCGGGTCAACTGGCGCCGTACCTCCAGGCGCTCGTCCAGCGAGGCGTCGTAGAAGCTGAAGGTGGAGCGGCCCGAGGCCTTGGCGCGGTACAAGGCCAGATCGGCCTTGTGCATCAGGTCCTCGTCATTGTCGGCGTCGCTGCCGTAGATTGCGGCGCCGACGCTGCACCCGCAGGCCACGGTCTGACCTGCGAGTTCGTAGGGGAGGCCCAGCGACTCGACCACCCGCTCGCACAGGCGGCTCACGGCCTCGGGGCCGTCAACGCCGGTCTGCAGCAATGCGAATTCGTCGCCACCCAGGCGCGCCACCATGTCGCCATGGCGCACCAGGTCGCGCAGGCGAGCCGCCACCTGGCGCAGCACCTCGTCGCCGGCGGCGTGGCCCAGGCTGTCGTTGATGTCCTTGAAGCGGTCCAGGTCGATGCACAGCACGGCGAAATCGGGCCCGCCGCTGGACTGGCGCCAGGCCGCCTGGCGCAGCAACTCGTTGAAGCTGGCGCGGTTCAGCGATCCGCTGAGCGGATCGTGGCGCGCCAGGTAGCTCAGGCGCTCGTCGGCCAGGCGGCTGCGCCGCCACTGGCGCCAGGCCAACGCGGCCAACAGGCCACCCGCCAAAGCCAGCAGCGCGAAGACAGCCGTCGCCACGGTGAGGAAGGCGCGGTCGATGTCGGCCTGGCGCTCGACCTGGTCCACGTACACCTCCACCACCCCCAGCAGGTGGCCACCGCGCAGCACCGGCACATAGGCCTCGCTGTAGACGGCCGGCCGGTCGGCATGGGTGTTGCGGAGCAACTCGACCACGTTGGCGCCTCCCAGCACCATGCTGCGGACGGTCTCGTTCCCATGGCCCAGGCTCTGGGTGCCGGTAGCGACCGTCGGCGGTTCTGCGGTGCCGCCCAGTTCGTCGGACACCAGCAGGGTGCGGCCGTCGCGGTCGAACAGCTTGAAGCGGAACACCTCGCGCACCAGGCGCAGGCGGCGCAGGTCGGCGCGGCCGGCCTCGCTGAGCCCCTGCCCTGCGAACAGGTCGTCCAGGTCGCTGACCGTGGCCTCGATCTGGTGCGCCCAGACCAGAGCCGTGCGCTCGGCCTCGCGTTGCAGCAATCCACCCGCGGCCAGGCGCAGCACGACGGCCAGCACCGCGCCGATCAACAGCACGCCCAGCAGAGATGCCAGCCATTGCCGCTTGTGAAGGGTCCAGTTGTTCATCGAGGGCTCGCTTCCGGGCCACAGGGCCATGGCATCGGATGTCGCAGCGGGAGTCCCGCGTGCTGCAGAAGACTTTCGGCACGCGGGCGCCGAAGTTGAGCGGAGCGCGGCTAACGTGTGCGGGATTGCGCACGCCACGCCGTGGGCGAGACCCCGCACAGCCGCTGGAAGAAGCGCGTGAAGTAGCCGGGGTCGGCGAAGCCCAGGTCCAGGCCGATGCGCTTGACGCTGAGCGTGGTGTAGGCCAGCTGGCGCTGGGCCTCCAGCGCCATGCGGGCATGCAACAGGTCCAGGGCACCTCGCCCCAGCACCGCACGGCACACGCGGTTCAGCTGGGTGGCGGTGATGCCCAGTTCCGCCGCCAGGTCCGCCACGCTGGGCTGCAGGCGGAAGCGGGCATCCACCAACGCCCGGTAGCGCGCCAGGTGGGCCTGGGCCCGGCCTTGCGGCCCGCCCAGCGCCGGCTCGTCGGCTGGCAGGGCCCGGGCCAGGGCCAACAGCAGCCGCAGCAAGGCCGCATCGATGGCCGCGGCGCGCCAGGGGCGGTGGCCGGCGAACTCCTCGGCCAAGGCCCGTGCGGCGGCCCCCAGCGGCCGTGGGTCACCCTGGGCGCGAGCGCCCGGTGAGGCCCAGGTCAGCACCCGGCTGCGTTCGAACAGGCTCCACAGGCCGGGTTCGGCCGCCAGCAGTTGCCGCACGTGCGGCTCCTGCACCGTCACGACCAGGCCGTCGATGCCCGGCTCGAAGGCGAAGCCGTGCGCCGTGGCGGCCGGCACGGTGACGGCGGCCGGGCCGGCCAAGGGCACCGCCCGGCCGTCCAGGTGGGCCTCGGCCTGGCCGCTGGTGATGTGCAGAATTTGAAACAGCACCTCGTGCCGATGCGGCCGGATCTCCCAGTCGTGCAAGCGGCTGCGGGCCGAGATGGTTTCGACATGCAGGCGCTCAGCCACAAAGGCGGCCCCGGGCTCTCCGTAGAGCTGGTAGGCCGGCAGCGCTGGGGCGGGGTGGGTGGGTTTCATGGAATGTTCGAATTGTGCAAGGCTGTGCCGAATCCGTCCATTGATGCCAGCGCCCCGCGGCCCTACGCTGACGCACCATTCAACGGCCCCACCGGCCAGCCCCACGGAGACACCCCATGCGCACCCAAGTTGCCATCATCGGCGCCGGCCCCTCCGGCCTGCTGCTCGGCGCCCTGCTACACAAGGCGGGCATCGCCCACGTGATCGTCGAACGCCAGAGCCCGGAATACGTGTTGGGCCGCATCCGCGCCGGCGTGCTGGAGCAGGTGGCGGTGGATCTGCTGGACGAGGCCGGGGTGGGCGAGCGCATGCACCGTGAAGGCCTGCCGCACGACGGCTTCTCGCTGGCCTTCGACGGCGGCCACCACCGAGTCGACCTGCATGCCCTGACCGGCAAGCGGGTGATGGTCTACGGCCAGACCGAGGTGACCCGCGACCTGATGGACGCGCGTGCCGCCGCCGGCCTGACCACCGTCTACTCGGCCGAGAATGTGGCCATCCAGGGCTTCGACGGCAACCGCCCGACGCTGAGCTACCGGCACGCCGGCGCGGACCACGAGATCCAGGCCGACTTCATCGTCGGCTGCGACGGCTTCCACGGCGTCGCCCGTGCCAGTGTGCCGACCAGCGCGATCGAGACCTTCGAGAAGGTCTACCCCTTCGGCTGGCTGGGCGTGCTGGCCGACGTACCGCCGGTGCACGAGGAACTGATCTACGCCAACCACCCGCGCGGCTTCGCCCTGTGCAGCATGCGCAGCAAGACCCGGGTGCGCTACTACGTGCAGTGCTCGCTCGACGACCATGTCGAGGACTGGACCGACGCCCGCTTCTTCGGCGAACTGAGGCGCCGCCTGCCCGAGGGCGATGCGGCGCGGCTGATCGAGGGGCCGTCGATCGAGAAGAGCATCGCGCCGCTGCGCAGCTTCGTCGCCGAGCCGATGCGCTTCGGCCGGCTGTTCCTGGCCGGCGACGCCGCCCACATCGTGCCCCCCACCGGCGCCAAGGGCCTGAACCTGGCGGCCTCCGACGTCGGCATCCTCAGCCGCGCGCTAGCCGAGCACTACCGTGGCTCGGACCTGGGCCTCGACACCTACTCGCAACGCGCCTTGTCGCGCATCTGGAAGGCCGAGCGCTTCTCCTGGTGGTTCACCTCGCTGATGCACCGCTTCCCCGAGACCGGGGAGTTCGGCCGCAAGATGCAGCACGCGGAGCTGGACTACCTGGTCAGCTCCGAGGCGGCGATGAAGGCGATGGCGGAGAACTACGTGGGGCTGCCCCTGGACGCATGACCAAGGTGGGGCTCCCTACAATCGGGCCATGAGCCCCCGCCCCACCCCCGCCTACACCCGCGCCGCCGCGCTGCCGGCCATCCTGGCCCAACGCATCGCCATCATCGATGGCGCGATGGGCACGATGATCCAGCGCTACCAGCTGGGCGAGGCTGATTTCAGGAACGAGGCGTTGCAGGCGCACCCGAAGGACCTGAAAGGCAACAACGACCTGCTGGTGCTGACCCGCCCGGACGTGATCCGCGAGATCCACGAGCAGTACCTCGCGGCCGGCGCCGACCTGATCGAGACCAACACCTTCGGCGCCACCTCGATCGCGCAGGAAGACTATGGCCTGGCACCGCTGGCACGCGAGATGAACCTGGCGGCGGCACGCATCGCCCGGGAAGCCGCCGATCGCTTCAGCAGCGCCGACAAGCCGCGCTTCGTGGCCGGTGCGCTGGGGCCCACGCCGCGCACCGCCAGCATCAGCCCGGACGTGAACGACCCCGGGGCGCGCAATGTCACCTTCGACCAGCTGCGCGCGTCCTACCGCGAACAGGCCGAAGGGCTGCTCGAAGGCGGCGTCGACCTCTTCCTGGTCGAGACCATCTTCGACACGCTCAACGCCAAGGCGGCCATCTTCGCGCTCGACGAACTGATGGAAGAAACCGGCGAGCGCCTGCCGGTGATCGTCTCGGGCACCGTCACCGACGCCTCCGGGCGCATCCTCTCCGGCCAGACTGTCGGCGCCTTCTGGCACTCGGTGCGCCACGCGCGGCCGCTGGCGGTGGGCCTGAACTGCGCGCTCGGCGCGGCCCTGATGCGGCCCTACATCGAGGAGCTGTCCCGCCTGGCGAGCGACACCTTCATCAGTTGCTACCCGAACGCCGGCCTGCCCAACCCGATGAGCGAGACGGGCTTCGACGAAACACCCGAGGTCACTGGCGGGCTGATGGGGGAGTTTGCCCGCGCGGGCTTTCTCAACATCGTCGGCGGCTGCTGCGGCACCACGCCTGAGCACATCGCGGCGATCGCCGGCCAGGTGAAGGCTTATCGCCCGCGGGGCCGGCATGACCCGCTGTTCACCAAGCTGGCGGCCTAGGAGGCTCAAACCAGTTTCTGCAGGGCTTCCAGGTTGGGTTGAACCCGGATCTGGCCGGAGGGCACGCCCTCCTCGACCTTGAAGCGCGGCAGCGCGGTGTTGCGCACCGCCGGCACCGCCAGTGGCATGCCTTCGCGGTTGACCAGGCTGATCACCGTCAATGGGGCCCGCGGGTTCGACTCGCGGCGCATCACGATGGCCACCTCGCCGCCGGCCAGGCGGACCCAGGCGCCGGGTGGGTGCAGGCCGGTTTCGGCCAGCAGCGCCTGCCCGGCCTCGTCTGGGCGGCCCCCTTCGTCGAAAAAGGCCGCCTGCGCGGCTGCCTTGGCCGACAAGGCCGCCCGGTTGCGGCGGGCGCTGAGCCGGGCGGCATAGCGGTCGGCGCGCTGGATCAGGCGGGCCAGTCGCACGCCGGGTTCCTGCAGGCCGAGCGGGCCGGCGGGTGCGTCGTGGTGGTGCAGCACCGCCTGCAGCCAGAGGGCATCCTGGATGCCCGCCTTGTCGCGCAGCAGCTCGGCGCTGCGCCGCGCATGGCCATCGACCTGCGCGCGCTGGGTCGTGCTCAACGGCTGGGCCTGGCGTACCAGCTCGTTTTGCAGCGGCACCATGCCGACATTCATCGACAGCGCGGCCCGCGTCAGGGGCCTGCGCCACTCGGGCGTCCAACCGGGCAGGCGTGGGCCGGCCAGCGCGCACAGCATCATCACCAGGATGGCATGGTGGGTGCTGTAGTCCTCGGGTTGGCTGCCAGCCAGGTGGATGTAGCGCAGCAGCGTGAAGTCGGCGTGCTTGTCCAGGCGGGCCAGCAGCATGCCGGCGAGTTCGTCGAGCCGCTCTTCCCAGCGTGCGGCCTGGGTGTCGCCCAGCAGCACACGGCCGCGCGCTTCCAGATCTGGCCAATCCAGCGGGCGTTCACGCGGCACGGCCTCGCGGCTGCGCAGGTCGTAGTCCGGCCGGATCGACGCGATGGCACCCAAGGTGATGTCAGCGCGCAGCATCTGGTCGACCTGGCCGTTGAGCTGGCGCTGGACCATGCCCTGCTCACCCTCGTGGATGAACAGGTCGCGGGCCAGCAGGTAGCCGAGTTGCTGGCGATCGAGGATGGCCGCGCCCCGGGTGACCAGCACGGTGCCGGTGGCATCGCGCAGGTTAAACGGCAGCGGGAAGCCGGGTGCCAGGCCTTCGGGATTGAGGGGAACCAGTTTCATGGGCGACGTGTCGGCAACACCCGGCCTGGTGGCCAGACCGGGGACTCGACTGTTTTTCGGCCTGGGCCGGCGGTTCTTGAGGGCCGTGCCAAGCCGGCTCTGCACCCGCTCGGCGCGTGGGACCGGACCCCGGCACCGGGTGACTCAACTCATCTTGGCGGCATGATCCGGCCGGCACCGGTGGCCGGCAGGCTGGCGTCGTCCAGGCGCCGCAAGCCCGTGCCCGGCGGTGGCAGCAGGCGCAGGTGCACGGCATCGGCCGCCGCCGGGCCGGCGATGACCCGCCAGTTGCCCACGCCGCGCTCGGCCAGCAGGCTGCGCAAGGCCGCCAGGCGCTCGGCGGCGGCCGGGCCTGGCGTCGCGGCCTGCAAACGAGCCGCCGGTTGGCGCTTGAGGCTTTGCGCCACCTTGTCCAGCACCGCCACCAGCGGCCGCCTGGCCTGCGCCGCGTCAAAGGCGTGCTGCATCGGCACCTTGACCAGCACGCTGCCGTCGGCGTCGCCGCTGACACCGACCGGCGTGCCGGCGAACAGCTCACTCAACCAGCGGGACTCTGCCTGCAACGGCCCCGTGGGCACCGGGTCAGATGGGCGCGCGGTGGCCGTGGGCCCGGTCGAAGCCGGCGGGCCGCTGGCCGGCGGGGCCACACCGGCGCAGCCGGCCAGGGCGGCCAGACAGGCGAGGCAAAGCCATGGGAACGGTCGCATGCCGCATTGCACCTCCCCGCGGTGGCCACGGCGCCGCGCAGCATGTAACCCTCGTCAGCAGTTGTACGGCGCGCCGGACGCGTAAAATCAGGCCCTCTTCCGAGGAGCGTTGCGACGAGGGGCCCCGGCCTCCGCCAGGCTCGGAACGAACGGGCCACCCGGCGTGACCCGAAGCAACGGCGCTCACCCGGCTGCCGCCCGGCTGCCACGGGTGGGCCGTGGTGGGGGTGCTGCGGCTGCTGTTTCGCCGACCGAACTGACCCGCGCGCGCCATGACCGATCCCGTTGCCTCCCCCCTGACCACCCCGCCGCCGATGCGCCTGTCTGGGCTGGAGCCCGTCACGCTCGACGCCGGCTCGCTGTTCGTCAACGTCGGCGAGCGCACCAACGTGACCGGCTCCAAGGCGTTCGCCCGGATGATCCTGGCCGGCGAGTACGAGAAGGCGCTGGCCGTGGCGCGCCAGCAGGTGGAGAACGGCGCCCAGATCATCGACATCAACATGGACGAGGCCATGCTGGACAGTCAGGCCGCCATGGTCCGGTTCCTCAACCTGATTGCCGGTGAGCCCGAGATCGCCCGCGTGCCGATCATGGTGGATTCGTCCAA
>JADMKA010000027.1 GCA_018780145.1 Vitreoscilla sp.
GCGCGCAGCGCCGACCGCGGAACCGTGAGCCCCTGCCGGGTACCCCCTGGCGCGATGCGCGAGACCTTCGACCACGAACGGCCGCTCAGGTCCGACCGCCGACCTCAGCCGTTCGAGCCCTGCACATGACCCGGGGTTCATGTCATGCCTCGTCGCGTTGCCGCAGAATCTCCAGCACCTTCTCGACACACTCGGCGACGATGGACTGGCGGTCCTCGGTGGCGGTAGGGGGTGTGGTGGCGCCGCCCGCGGCGGTGTTGCCGACGTCGACAGAGATCACCACTTCGTCGATCACGATGGGCATGTTGTCATCCCTCTCAGAGGCTGCGCACGGTGAAGCGCTGGTAGTAGAGCTGCAGCGATTCGACGGCGACGCTGTTGTTGCTGGCGTTCAGGTCGGCCACCGTCCAGCGTGTGGGGTAGGCGCGGACCAGCTGCCAGTTCATCAGGGGCAGGTGGTCGGCATTCAGCAGGCTGACGAACACATCCTGGGGCTCGATCTCCATGTCCTCGATCGCGCGGCGCGCCCACTGGTACAAGGCCGAGCCGATCAGCAGGCCGCGCTTGAGCACCAGCTCGGGGTACTTGGCGCGCAGCGGGTACTTCTGCACGAAGCGGTTCTCGCCGCCCTCGGCCACCTCCTCGGTGGCCAGCTCGACGGCGAGCCCGCCCACCTCGGTGAAGCGGGCGTCGTCGGCCGGCGCGAACAGCGCCGGCACATCCACCCGGAAGTGGAAGCCGAGAGGCGGGTAGTACATGGCGGCGGGTTCAGCTGTTCTCGAGTTCCAGCCCCTCGTGGGCCAGCTCGATCGATTCGATCGCCACCTCGTTGCCCGAGGCCTTCAGCTGCGGGCCTTCCACTTTCACCGGGAAGGCGTTGTGCAGCTTCCAGATCATCACCGGCTCGTGGGCCTCGTTGAGCAGGCTGACGACCACGTCGCGGCGCTCGACGGTGTTCAGCTTGATGGTCGACAGCCATTTGAAGAACTCGTTGTCTGACCGGACGATGCCGCGCTTGAGCGTCACGTTGCTGAACTTGCGCAGCCCCGGCATCTTGATCGAAGAGTACTCGGGGAAGGATCCATCGCGGTACTCGATGGCCTGGTTCTCCTGCGTGAGGCCGGTGACCTCGGAGAAGCCCACGCGGGTGCCGCCCCAGGAGACGGTGAAGTGGAAGACGGGCAAAGGGTATTGGGCGGGCATGGCGGAATCCTCCTAACGGTCTGGTGTGGCGAATTCGTCGCTCACGAGGTCTGCAGCTTGTGCGAGAACTTCAGCACGATGAACTCGGCCGGCCGCACCGCGGCCATGCCGATCTCGACGTTCATGCGGCCTTCGAGGATGTCCTGCGCGTTCATCGTCACGCCCAGGCCGCAGCGCACGAAGAAGGCGTCCTTGGTGGTGGCGCCGGCGAGCGCACCCTCGCGCCACTTCTGCGTCAGGTAGTTTTCGATCATGCCGCGCACCTTGACCCAGGTGTTGGCGTCGTTGGGCTCGAAGACCGCCCAGTAGGTCGACTTCTTGACCGACTCCTCCACCATGTTGAAGAAGCGCCGCACCGAGACGTAGCGCCACTCGTTGTCGTTGCCGGCCAGCGTGCGGGCACCCCAGACCAGCGTGCCCTTGCCGGCGAACGCGCGGATCGCGTTGACCGACTTGCCGCCGACCGGGTCGACGTTCAGGTCGTCGGTGTCGTCGTGGGTCAGGTAGTAGGCGGGTTCGATCACGCCGGTGAGGCTGACGTTGGCGGGCGCCTTCCACACACCGCGCTGGCCGTCCACCAGCGCGTAGATGCCGGCGATGGCGCCCGAGGGCGGGCACAGGGTCAGCGCGCCGTTGACGCCGCGCACGATGCCGCGGTAGGTGGGGTAGCTGTCGTAGAGGTTGCGTTCGTCGTTGGCGGCGTAGGCGGCCATCGAGGCCTCGATGCTGGCCACTGCCGAGGCGATGCCGTTGTAGGCGCGCTGGATTCCGGCCAGCGCCGAATCCATGCGGGCGGTGTCGTCGGCGCCGGTGATCGCGTTGGCCGATGCGGCCGGCGCGCCGGCGTCGAACAGCGTGGCCCAGGCCGGCAGGGCGGGGTCCGGCACCTCGGTGTACTGCAGCGCATAGGCGCCCGCCATCTTGCCGTCCAGTTCGCGCTCCAGCGCGATCAGCGTCGTGTAGGCCGGCACCAGCGTGCTGGTGATGGCCTGCGCGATGTCGCTCAGCAGGGTCGCGCGCGTCACGGCGCCGCCACCCGCCGCCATGCCATCGGCCAGCGTGGCCACCCGGTACACGTAGGCGAACAGGGCCTGCAGGTTGGCGGCGGTGCGCGCGGCCTGGTAGGCCTGCACCGCATTCCCGAAACCGGCCGAGAGCGCGCGCCCTGGCGTGCCGGTGACGGTGTCGTAGCGCGCCTGCAGCCCGGCGCGGTCGGCGATGACCTGGTTCAGGCCGGTGATCAGGGCCAGCACCGCGCCGTCGCCGGTGGTGGATTCCAGCGTGACCGCGGCGTTCGCCTTGAACAGCACGTTGCGCAGATCCGCATAACCGACGTTCTTCGGGTAGTTCAGCTTCAGCCAGGGCGCGTAGGCGGCACCGTACTTGAGGCTGTTGATGCCGCAGCGGTCACGCAACTCGCCCACCGCCTCGGTGTGGCCCGTGCCGTCGGTGTAGCTTCGCGTGTCGAGCAGGGCCACCCGGTCGCCAAGGCGGCCGCACTGGTTCAGCGCGGCGATCTGCACCGCGGCGCGGTCGCCGGCGTCGGGCATGCCGGCGGCGTCGGGCACCACCAGGATGGTCGGTTCGTCGACACTGGCCACGCGGGCCAGGCCGGCGATCAGCTCGGCGCGGTCGACGACGGCGCCGTGCCCGCCCACCGAGACGATGTAGCACTTGCCGCCACCGTTGTCGAAGAACAGGCGCAGGCTGTCGTAGAGGTACTTGGTGTTGGTGGCGGCCAGCG
>JADMKA010000039.1 GCA_018780145.1 Vitreoscilla sp.
CGCACAAGGCCGAGGAAGAGGGCGTGGCGGTGGCCGAGCGCATCGCCGGCCAGCATGGCCATGTCAACTTCAACACCATCCCGTGGGTGATCTACACCAGCCCGGAGATTGCGTGGGTCGGCCAGACCGAGCAGCAGTTGAAGGCCGAAGGGCGTGCTTACAAGGCTGGCCAGTTCCCCTTCCTGGCCAACGGCCGGGCCCGGGCGCTGGGCGACACCACCGGCTTCGTCAAGTTCCTGGCCGATGCCAAGACGGATGAGATCCTGGGCGTGCACATCATCGGGCCTTTTGCTTCGGAGCTGATCTCCGAGGCGGTGGTGGCGATGGAGTTCAAGGCTTCGGCCGAGGACATCGCACGCATCTGCCACGCCCACCCGTCGCTGTCGGAAGCCACCAAGGAAGCCGCGCTGGCGGTCGACAAGCGCACGCTGAACTTCTAGAACCTTGGGCCCCCACGCTCCCTCCGGTCGCTGCCCCCCGAGGGGGCTCTTGCGACGGACTGGCAAAGCCAGATCCGTGCAAGGCCCTTGATTGCTGTTCACGATGTCTGTCCGCCAGCTCTATCAAGCCACATTGGTCGAACGCGGCTACGCCAGCGACCCGGCCCAGTTGCGGGCGATCGAGGCGCTGCAGCGCTGCGAGAACGAGTGGGCAGACTACAAGGCCCGCCGTTCCAATGCGGTGACCAAGTTGCTGGTGCGCCCGCCCATCCCGCGCGGGGTCTACATGTACGGTGGAGTGGGGCGCGGCAAGAGCTTCCTGATGGATTGCTTCTTCCAGTCCGTGCCGCTCACGCGCAAGGCGCGCCTGCACTTCCACGAGTTCATGCGCGAGGTGCACCGGGAACTGCAGGATCTGAAGGGCACGCAGAACCCGTTGCACGAACTGGGGCAGCGCATCGCCCGCCGCTACCGGCTGATCTGCTTCGACGAGTTTCACGTGGCCGACGTGACCGACGCGATGATCCTGCACCGCCTGCTCGAATCGCTGTTCGAACACCGCGTGTCCATCGTCACCACCTCGAACTTCCACCCCGACGGCCTGTACCCGAACGGTCTGCACCGCGACCGCATCCTGCCGGCCATCGAGTTGCTGAAGAACAAGCTCGAGGTGATCAACGTCGACGCCGGCACCGACTACCGCCGCCGCACCATGGAGCACGTGCAGATGTACCACACGCCCTTGGGCGTGGTGGCCGATGCGGCTATGGCACAGGCCTTCGGCGAGCTGGCCGAGGCCCGAGACGAATCCCCGTTGCTGCACATCGAGCACCGCGAGCTGCGTGCCAGGCGCCGGGCCGGGGGCGTGGTGTGGTTCGATTTTTCCGCGTTGTGCGGCGGCCCGCGCTCTCAGAACGACTACCTGGAGCTGGCCACCCAGTTCCACACGATCCTGCTGTCGGATGTGCCACAGATGCCGCCCCGGCTGGCTTCGGAGGCGCGCCGCTTCACCTGGCTGGTGGACGTGTTGTACGACCGGCGGGTCAAGCTCATCATGTCGGCCGCCGTGCCGCCGGAGCAGCTCTACACCGAAGGCCCGATGGCCCACGAGTTCCCGCGCACGGTGTCGCGGCTGGTCGAGATGCAGTCGGCCGAGTTCCTGGCGCTGGAGCGCCGCGAGGTCGACACGCGGCTCACCTGAGCGCTACTTCAGCGACTCGATGCGGACCAGCGCCAGGGACAGGTTGTCGCCAGTGCCACGGGCGCGCTGCCGCGCCTTGCTGATCAGCATCTCGCTGGCCTCGCGTGGGCTGAGCGCGTTGACGATGGCGCCCAGTTCCTTGTTGCTGAGGTAGTGCCACAGGCCGTCCGAGCAGGCCAGCAGCGAATCACCGACCTCCAGCCGCTCGATCTCGGACACCTCCACGGGCGGGTCGGCCTGGGTGCCCAGGCAACCGGTGAGCAGGTTCGATTGCGGGTGGGTGTTGGCCTGCGCCTCGGTGATCTTGCCTTCGTCGATGAGGCGTTGCACGTACGAGTGGTCGATCGTCCGGCGCACCAGCTCGGCACCCCGGAAGTGGTAGACCCGGGAGTCGCCTGCATGCACCGTCCAGGCACTGAGGTTGGGCAGGATCAGGAAGGCCGCCAGGGTGCTGTGGGGCTCCTCGTCCGCCGTGATGGCCGTCAGCTTGATCATCAGGTGCGACTCGACCACCAGCTGCCTCAACATCTTCTCGGGGTCGTCGGAGCTGGGGCTGTAGCGGTCGAAGATCTGCCGCGCCGTCATCACCACCTGATCGGCCGCGGTACGACCACCACTCTTGCCGCCCATGCCGTCTGCCACCAAGGCCAAGGCGCAGCCGGCGACCCGGCCGTGCGGCAGGATCTCCACCTGGTCTTGCTGGTAGGCGCGGTCGCCGCGGTGCAGGCCGGTGGTGGCGGAGAGTCGAAAGCCTTGGGACAGGGTGCTCATGACCGGCAATATAAACTGCGCGCGCTGTGAACGACGCCACGACCGACCCTGACAACCTGCATTCACCGCAAAGGCGGTTGATCGAGCTCCGCATGGAGCACGCCGATCTGGACAACCTGATCGACCAGGTCGGCGAGCAAGGCACCGGGGACGAACTCACGCTGCGCCGCCTGAAGAAGCGCCGCCTGCTGCTGCGCGACCAGATCGCCCGGCTGGAAGCCCAGCTCGATCCGCCCGAGCCCGCCTGACATGGAGCCCACCATCGCGCCCGACGGGCTGCGGCTCGCCGTGGCGCGCGCTTTCGCGCCGGATGGCCCACTGGGCCAGGCGGACGCCGGCTATGTGCCGCGCGAGGTTCAGCTGCGCATGGCCGAGGCGGTGGCCACGGCCATCGAGCAGCGTGACGCCCTGGTGGCAGAGGCCGGGACCGGTGTCGGCAAGACCTTCGCCTACCTGGTGCCGGTGCTGCTGGCCGGACAGCGGGCCTTGGTCAGCACGGCCACCAAGAGCCTGCAGGACCAGCTCTTCTTCCGCGACCTGCCGCGCCTGCGCGACGCCTTGAAGCTGCCGGCCACGGTGGCCCTGCTGAAGGGGCGTGGCAGCTACCTGTGCCGGCACCGGCTGGCCCAGGCCCGCGAGGGCGCGACGCTGCCGGACCGCTTCGCCGTGCGTGCCCTGGCCCGCATCGAAACCTGGGCCCAGGCCACCAGCACCGGCGACATTGGCGAACTGGAGGGCCTGGACGAGCGCTCGGAAGTCATCCCGCTGGTCACCTCGACACGAGACAACTGCCTGGGCGGCGAATGCCCGGAGTTCCACGCCTGCCATGTGATGCGGGCACGGCGGGAGGCGATGGCGGCCGACATCGTCGTCGTCAACCATCATCTGTTCTTTGCCGACCTGGCGTTGCGCGACAGTGGCGTCGCCGAGTTGTTGCCCACCGTTGACGTGGCCGTTTTCGACGAGGCGCACCAGATGGTCGAGGCGGGCGTGCAGTTCCTTGGCCAGTCGCTGTCGACCGGGCAGGTGATCGACTTCTCGCGCGACCTGCTGGCTGCCGGCCTGCAGCACGCGCGCGGCCTGGCACCCTGGGCGGAACTGGCCGGCGCCTGCGAGAAGAGCGCCCGCGACCTGCGCTTGGCGGTGGCCGGCGAGTGGAGTGACGTGCGTGGCCTGGTCAAGCGGCGCTGGGACGAGGCCAGCCGGGGCACCGAGCTGGACGAGGGCCTGCGGGCCCTCTCGGACGCCCTGCATGCTGCCGGGCAGGCCGCCAGCGCCGTGTCCGAGGTGTCACCGGACCTGCCGCGCCTGCAGGCGCGCGCCGCCGAGCTGGCGGGCCAGGCGGCCCTGTTCCAGCGCCCGGGGCTGGAGGGGCATGTGCGCTGGGTCGACCTGACGCCGAACCAGGCGCGGTTGACCGAATCCCCGCTGGACATCCGCGCCATGATGACCCAGCAGCGTGCCGTGGCGCGGCGGGCCTGGATCTTCACCTCGGCCACCTTGGGTGACGACGACGCACTCACTTGGTTCAGCGAGGCCGCCGGGCTCGAGGATGCGACCCACCTGCGGGTGGGCAGCCCCTTCGACTACCCGACGAATGCCCGCCTCTACGTGCCGCCGAAGTTTCCGGCGCCGCAGGAGGCGCCGCACAACACCATGGTGGGTCGCGCAGCGGCTCACTGTGCAGCGGCGCTCGGCGGCCGGACCTTCGTGCTCACCACCACCTTGCGGGCGATGAAGGTGGTGGCGGAGGCGCTGGAATCCGAGCTGGACAGCCTGGGCAGCCCCCTGCAGGTGCTGGTGCAAGGCTCGGCCGCCAAGCGGGCCTTGCTGGCGCGTTTCCAGGAGGGCGACAGTGTGCTGGTCGGCTCACAGAGCTTCTGGGAGGGCATCGACGTGCCCGGCGACGCGCTGCAGTGCGTGATCATCGACAAGCTGCCGTTCCCGCCCCCCAACGACCCCCTGGTCGAGGCGCGGGTGAAGCAACTGAAGGCGCAGGGCCGCGATGCCTTCAACGATTACTTCGTGGCCGAGGCGGCCGTGTCGCTGAAGCAGGGGGCGGGGCGCTTGATCCGAACTGAAACCGACCGAGGCCTGCTGGTGATCTGCGACACCAGGTTGCGCCAGTCCCGTTACGGGGCGAGGCTGATCAGGGCGCTGCCGCCGATGACCCCGCTGGAAACTGGGGAGCAGGCGCTGGCCTGGTTGCGCACGCTGGCCAGGCCCTGACGGGCCTGGCGCCGCTCACCAGAGGCGCCACCAGCTCCGGTCGTCGCCGCGAACCCCACCGTTGGCCAGAAAACGGCTCTGCGGGAAGTTGCCCTTGAGCACGCGGTCGGCGTCATCGCGCAACTGGACCAGGCCCAGCTTGTCGTAGGCGCGGCCCATGATGTAGAGCGCCTCCTCGATCGCCGGGGTCTGGGGGTAGACCGTGACGGCCTGCTGGGCCCGGTTGGCGGCGGCGATGTAGGCGCCGCGGCGCAGGTAGTAGCGCGCCACGTGCACTTCGTAGTCGGCCAGCGCATTGACGATGTAGTCCATGCGCAGCTGGGCGTCGGGTGTGTACTTCGAGTCGGGGAACTGCTCGACCAGCTGCTTGAACGACTGGTACGCGTCGCGCGAGGCCTGCTGGTCGCGCTCGGAAAGGTCCTGTCTTGCCAGCTGGTTGAGGATGCCGGAGTTCTCGTTGAAATTCACCAGGCCGCGCAGGTACAACGCGTAGTCCAGGCCCGGGCTGGACGGGTTGAGCTTGACGAAGCGGTCCAGCGTGGACAGGGCCTGCGCCTTCTCGCCGGCTTTCCAGTTGGCATAGGCCAGGTCGAGCTGGGCCTGCTGGGCGAGTAGGGTGCCGCCAGCGCGCCCCTCGACCCGCTCCAACTGCTTGATGGCGTTCAGCCAGCCGCCCGAGGCCATGTCCGCCTTCGCGTCTGCATACAATTTCTCTGCCGAGCCCTGAATGTCGCCATCGTTCGGCGTGGAGCTGCAGCCGGCCAGGACAATGGCCAGGGACGTCAGGGCGGCACGCGTGAGCGGGCGGCGGAACAAGGCATGGATCATGGGTGGGCGCGCAGCGATCATGGGCGGCGCACGGTGGTCTGCAACAACGCAAAGGATTATATGGGGGGCCTACCCGCACCCGAGGCGCTGGCCGGGGTGGACGAGGCGGAGGTCGATGCCGGCCCCGAGACCAGGCGCTGGCAGCTCGATGCAGCACACCATGGGCAACGCCTGGACAAGGTGCTGGCCAGGCTGGTGCCGGAGTTTTCGCGCAGTCATCTGCAGACCCTGGTGGTGGCCGGCGAGGTGCGGCTGGACGGCGCAGTGTCACTGCAGCCTTCGCGCAAGCTGCGTGCCGGGCAGGTGCTGGAGGTGTCGCTGGTGCCGCCGGCCGAGGCCCGTGCCTTCACGCCCGAGGCGATGGCGCTGGACGTCGTCTACGAGGACGCGCACCTGCTGGTGATCCACAAGCCGGCGGGGCTGGTGGTTCATCCGGCCGCTGGCAACTGGTCCGGCACCTTGCTGAACGGCCTGCTGGCGCGCGATCCTGCGGCCGCCCACCTGCCGCGAGCGGGCATCGTGCATCGGCTGGACAAGGACACCTCGGGGCTGATGGTGGTGGGCCGGACGCTGGAGGCGGTGACCGCTTTGGTTCGCGATCTCGCTGCACGTGACATACACCGCCGGTATCTCGCGCTGGCCCACGGCGACGTGGGCCGGCTACCGTTCACGGTGGAGGCGCCCGTGGGCCGTGACCCGGCGGTGCGGGTGCGCATGGCGGTCACCGCCTCGGGCAAGCCGGCGCGCACCGACGTGCTGCCGGTGGCCTGCCGCGATGGCATCAGCGCGGTGCGTTGCGTGCTGCACACTGGCCGCACCCACCAGATCCGCGTGCACTTGTCGCACCGAGGCCACCCGCTCGTCGCGGATGCCGTCTACGGCGGGCGGCCCGCACTGGGCCTGCAACGACAGGCACTGCACGCGGCCGAGCTGGAGCTCCCGCATCCGATCGACCGTCGGCCCCTGCGCTTCGAGGCCGCGCCACCGCCGGACTTCGCCGCGGCCTGGGCCCTTGTGGTGCCGCCCTGACAGATGCCCGCAGCATGCTGGCCATGGTGGCTGTGCGCGGGGCTACAATGCGCCCAACAGCCGACCCATCCGGTCCAGGCGCCTCGTGCCCCCTACCCCAAGGGCACCCGCTGCCCACCGGTGCCGCCTTCAGGGCGAGGGTCGTGCCCCTGAAGTTGGGCCGCATGCCGCCAACCGTCGAGCCGACGTGCCGCAGCCGCCCCACGAACCGTAGCCAAGAAATGCCCGCGGCCAGCCCGCGCAGGATCAGCCCGCGCGACCGGGCCGCAGCCAGCGACCCGCCCCCAGAGGAGGTCGCCGCATGAACGCAGCCCTGTGACAACGTATCGATGAATACCCAAGAGGCCAAGCGCGTGCTCGAAACCGCGCTCATTTGCGCCAGCCAGCCGATGCCGCTGAGGGACATGCGTGCCTTGTTCGCCGACCAGGTCGGCGCCGATACGCTGCGTCAGTTGCTCGATGACCTCGGCCAGGACTGGGCCGGGCGTGGCGTCGAACTCGTTGCACTGGCCACGGGCTGGCGCTTCCAGAGCCGGCCCGAGATGCGCGAATACCTCGACCGGCTCAATCCTGAGAAGCCGCCGCGCTACTCGCGCGCCGTGCTGGAGACGCTGGCGATCATTGCCTACCGCCAGCCGGTCACCCGCGGCGACATCGAAGACATCCGTGGCGTGGTCGTCTCCAGCCAGATCATCAAGCAGCTCGAGGACCGCAACTGGATCGAGTCCATCGGCCACCGCGATGCCCCGGGCCGCCCGGCGCTCTATGCCACCACCCGGCAGTTCCTCGACGACCTGGGCCTCGAAAGCCTGGACCGCCTGCCTCTGCTGGAGGGCGGTACGCCCGTCGAGGCCCTGCAGGCGCTCACCACGGAGCAGCCTGATCTGCTGGCCGACCAGGGCGAACTGCCGCTGGATTTGCCCGCCGACACCGTTTCCGCACAGCCCGCTGAGCCGCCCGCTGATTCACCTGAGACAGCGACCGATGAGTTCGCTGCGCCCCCCGCCACCCCCTCGAACGTGCCCGAAGCATGAACACCGACCCGAAGCCCGAATCCCCGTCCCCCGTGGAGCCGGCGCCTGCTGCCGACACGGCCGCTCCTGACGCGGTGGCCGCGCCCAAGCGTCGCACCCGCACGCCCAAGGCCAAGGCACCGGAGGATGCCGCCCCCGCTTCGGCGTCTGGCGGGCAGCCCGAGGGCGAAGCGGCGACAGCGGCCGAGAAGCCGGCGCGCAAGCCGCGCACGCGGGCCCCAAAGCAGGTGGCCGACGGCGAGAGCTTGGTCCCGTCCAGCCCGGCAGCGGCCGAGGCGGTCGTTCAGCCGACCCCTCAGCCCGAGGCCAGCGAGCCGGCCCCAGAGCGCGGCGATGACATGAATGCCGTGGCCGCCGAGGCTGGTGCAGGCCAGGCCCTGGCGAACGCGGACGAGTCCGGCGAGTCGCGCCGCGAACGTGGCCGCAACCGCCGCCGTGGCCGTCGCGGCGGCTCACGTGGCGAGGGAGAGGGCGAGACCCCCATGCCGCGGCCACCTGCAGAGGCTGGCGTGCCGGTGCCCGATGTGGGCGAACTGTTCGCCGCTGTCATTGCCGGCGAGTACGACGACGCGGCAGATGACCAACCTGAGGCAGACACTTCTGCGCCGGGGGCACGGGAGGACGACGCTGAGGCCGCGGCCCAGCCCGAGTCGGCCGACGTGGCGCAGGCGACCGGGCCGGTCGAGGAAGGCACCGACAAGCGGGTCCTGGCCCCTGATACCGACGCACCCAAGCTGCACAAGGTGCTGGCGCAGTCCGGCATCGGCTCGCGTCGCGACATGGAGCAGATGATCATCGACGGCCGCGTGTCGGTGAACGGCGAAATGGCCCACACCGGGATGCGCATCTCGTTCGGTGACCGGGTCATGATCGACGGCAAGCCTGTCCGCGTGCGCATCGCGCCCCCTCCGGCGCGCGTCATCGCGTACCACAAACCGGTCGGCGAGGTCGTTTCGCACGACGATCCACAGCAGCGCCCCACCGTTTTCCGCAAGCTGCCACGGTTGCAGCAGGGCAAGTGGCAGTCGGTCGGGCGCCTGGACATCAACACCGAAGGCCTGCTGTTGTTCACCAACTCCGGTGACCTGGCCAACAAGCTGATGCATCCGCGTTTCGGCGTCGAGCGCGAGTACGCGGTTCGTGTGCTGGGCACGCTGGAGAAGGAGGCCAAGGAACGCCTGCTGGCCGGGGTCGAGATCGAGGGCCAGAGCGCCGCCTTCAAGTCCATCGAAGACGGCGGCGGCGAGGGCGTGAACCATTGGTACCGCGTCGTCATCACCGAAGGTCGCAACCGCGAGGTCCGCAAGCTGTTCGACGTGGTGGGCCTGACGGTCAGCCGGCTGATCCGCATCCGCTACGGCTGTGTGGTGCTGCCGCGCGGCCTGAAGCGCGGTGCCTGGGTGGATCTCGGCGAAGGCGACCTGCGCACCCTGCGGCAGATGACCGACGGTGGCCGCCCGGACAGCCGGGGCGACAACCGGGGTGAACCCCGGCGTGACAACCGCGGTGATCGCGGTGCCCCTCCGCAGGGCAAGCGCGGCCCGGCCCCGGGCGGCGAGCGCCCACCGGAACGCCAGGCCGACCGCGGGCCGGGCAAGAAGAACGACAAGCGCCGCGATCGGCCGGACCGCCCGGACCGCCCCGAGCGTGCCGAACGCCCGGCAGCCGACCGCGCGCCCGAGGCCTGGCGCGAACCAGGTGACCCAACCCGCATCCCCAACCCCTTGCAGCAAACCTTCGACAAGCGCGCCATCCAGCGCGACCGCGCCAGCTCGCGCGAGGACGATTTCGAGAACGGGCCGATCCCCAATCCGCTGCAGCAGACCTACGACAAGCGCTTCGTCCAGCCCAACCGCGGGTTCGGCACGGGCGGCTCGGGAGGCAAGGGCGGCAAGGGCGGCAAAGGCGGTGGCACACCGAAGGAACCCGATCCGATGCAGACCTCGGTGGGCTACATCGGCGCCGACGCCTTCACCCGCAAGATGCAGGGGCGGGGCGGCGGGGGCGGCGGCGGCGGTGGCCGACGTGGCGGCCGCCGCTGAGGGCCAGTGCATCGCTCCGGTCACGCGCCAACGCTAGAATTCAAGGCTTTGCTCACGCAATCTGCGGCCGACCCGTCAAGCAGGGCGGTCGCAACGACCCCATTCAACTCAAGGAACCTCCCATGGCCATCGAACGCACCCTCTCGATCATCAAGCCCGACGCGGTCGCCAAGAACGTCATCGGCCAGATCTACGCCCGCTTCGAAGGCGCGGGCCTGAAGGTCATCGCGGCGCGCATGATGCATCTGTCGCGTGCCGACGCCGAGGCGTTTTACGCGGTGCACAAGGCACGCCCGTTCTTCAACGACCTGGTGAGCTTCATGATCTCGGGCCCGGTGATGGTCCAGGCCCTGGAAGGCGAGGGCGCGATCCTGAAGAACCGCGACCTGATGGGCGCCACCGACCCGAAGAAAGCCGACAAGGGCACCATCCGCGCCGACTTCGCCGATTCGATCGACGCCAACGCCGTGCACGGCTCGGACGCCGCCGAAACCGCCGCGGTCGAGATCGCGTTCTTCTTTCCCGGCATGAGCATCCACTCGCGCTGACCCGGCGCGAGCGGCCAAGGTCGCACGATGAGTCTTGTCAATCTTCTTGACTTCGATCTCGACGGCCTGGCCGCGTACTGCGAAGGGCTGGGAGAGAAGCGCTTTCGCGCGACCCAGCTCTTTCGCTGGATCCATCAGAAGGGGGCCGCCGATTTCGGCGCCATGACCGACCTGGCCAAGTCGCTGCGCGACAAGCTCGCCGGCACGGCCGAGGTCCGGCCGCTGGCAGTGCTGACCGAACAGGCGTCGGCCGACGGCACCATCAAATGGCTGTTCGACGTGGGCGGTGGCAACGCCGTCGAGACCGTCTTCATCCCCGAGGATGACCGCGGCACGTTGTGCGTGTCGTCCCAGGCCGGTTGTGCGGTCGGCTGCCGCTTCTGCTCCACCGGCCACCAGGGCTTCAGCCGAAACCTGACGACCGGCGAGATCCTGGCCCAGCTCTGGTTTGCCGAGCACCGGCTGCGCGAACGCCTGAATATGGCGCCCGGCGAGCGGGTCATCAGCAATGTCGTCATGATGGGCATGGGCGAGCCGCTGCAGAACTACGCTGCGCTGGTCCCGGCGCTCAAGGTGATGCTCGACGACCATGGTTATGGCCTGTCGCGGCGCCGCGTGACCGTCTCCACCTCGGGCGTGGTGCCCATGATCGACCGGCTGCGGGTCGATTGCCCGGTGGCCCTCGCGGTGTCGTTGCATGCCCCCACCGATCCGCTCCGAGACGATTTGGTGCCGCTGAACCGCAAGTACCCGCTGGCCGAACTGCTGGCGGCCTGCCGCCGCTACCTGGAGGCCGCGCCGCGCGACTTCATCACCTTCGAGTACTGCATGCTCGACGGCGTGAACGACAGCGACGACCATGCGCGGGCACTTCTGGCCCTGGTGCACGGGCCTGGCGAACACCGGCTGCCCTGCAAGATCAACCTGATCCCGTTCAACCCCTTCCCCGAGTCCGGCCTGCTGCGCTCGGCTCGGTCGCGGGTGCTGGCGTTTGCCAAGGTGCTGCAGGATGCCGGCCTGGTGACCACCATCCGCAAGACCCGCGGCGACGACATCGACGCGGCCTGCGGCCAGCTCGCCGGTGAAGTTCAGGACCGCACGAACGCCGCGCAGCGCCGCAAGCGCGTGCCGATTCCCGTCGTGGCCGCCGCCACGCAGCTCAAGCCGGCACCATGAACCGGCGTTGATGGAGACCCCCAACCGATGTCGACCTTGATCGTGCGAATGCGTCCGCTGTGGTGGATGGCCGGGCTGGCCCTGCTGGGCATCCTCCAGGCTTGCGCCACGCCGGCACGCCCGCCGCAGGACGTGCAGACGGACTCCGACCAGACAGACGCCGACCGGCGCGCCCGGGTCCGCATGGAACTGGCCGCAGCCTACTTCGGCCGGGGGCAATCCAACACCGCGCTGGACGAGACCAAGCTGGCCCTGCAGGCCAAGCCCGATCTCGCCGAGGCATACAACCTTCGTGGCCTGATCTACGGCAGCATGAACGAGCCGGCGCTCGCCGAAGACAGCTTCCGGCGCGCGCTGCAGCTGAGCCCGCGCGATGCCGACGCCATGCACAACTACGGCTGGTTCCTGTGCCAGCAGCGCCGCCATGCCGAGGCCAATGGTCAGTTCGAGGCCGCACTCGTGGTGCCCAACTACCGCGACATGGTGCGCACGCTGCTCGCGCAGGGCATCTGCCAGGCTCGCAACAACCAGTGGGCCGAGGCCGAGAAGACGCTGTTGCGCTCGTACGAACTCGATTCCGCCAACCCGACCACGGCCATGAATCTGGCCGAGGTGCTCTACCGCCGGAGCGAGTACGAGCGGGCACGGTTCTACGTCCGGCGGGTCAACGCGATCGATGACCTGATCAGCGCCCAGACCCTGTGGATGGCGGCACGCATCGAGTACCGCCTGGGCCAGGCCGCTCAGGTGCAGATCCTGGGCAACCAGCTGCGCAACCGCTTCCCCCAGTCGCCGGAGGCCTTGCGCTTCGAGAAGGGCCAGTTCGATGACTGATGGTGCCGCCCAGCCCGACACCCGGCCCGCCGCCTCGGCGGGCGCGATGCTGCGTGCAGCGCGTCAGGCGCAAGGGCTTCACATTGCGGCGCTGGCCGCGTCGCTGAAGGTGTCGCCGCGCAAGCTGGAGGCACTGGAAGCGGATCGCTACGACGACCTCCAGGGCGCCACGTTTGTCCGTGCATTGGCCCAGGCGGCCTGCCGCACCCTGAAGATCGATCCCGCGCCAGTCTTGGCCGAATTGCCCGAGCAGGACCGTGGCGCGCTCAGCCAGATGGGTGGCGGGCTCAATGAACCTTTCCGCGAGCACGGCACACGCCGCGAGGCGATCGACCTGCCGCCGGGCAGCCGGATCATCGTGATGGTGGTGCTGGTGCTGCTGATCGGTGCGCTGGCGTTTTGGCTGCTGCCGCCGGGATGGTCGATCCCAGGCCTGATGGCCTCGCGTCCGGCCGCCTCTGCCCCCGGGTCGGTCGAGCCCTTGGCACCGGCCGCCGAGCCGGCGCCGCCACCTGCGTCGTCTGCGATGACAGTCGGTGCGGCCGTGCCGGTTGCCGCTGAAGCGCCGCAGCCTGAGCCCGCTGCGTCCCAGGCCACGCCGGCCATGGCCAGCGCCTCGCCGCTGCAATTGAAGGCCCGCAGCGCATCGTGGGTCGAGGTGATCGATGGCCGGGACCAGACCTTGTTGGCCCGCACGCTCGCGGCCGGAGAAGTCGTGGCTGTCGATGGGGCCATGCCGCTGCGTGTCAAGATCGGCAACGTGGCGGCCACCGAGCTGAGCTTCCGCGGCCAAACGGTGGATCTCGCATCGGTGGCGCGTGACAACGTGGCCCGTCTTGAACTGAAATGAAGAGTGGGCCAACCATGGACGCACCAACCATCCTTGACACCAGCGGCCTGCCCATCGACACGGCTGCGCCGCTGAAACGCCAGACCTTGCAGGCCCGTGTGGCCTGGGGTCAGCGTGTCGTCACCGTCGGTGGCGACGCGCCGGTGCGGGTGCAGTCGATGACCAACACCGACACGGTGGACGTGATCGGCACGGCGATCCAGGTCAAGGAACTGGCCATCGCCGGTTCCGAGATGGTGCGCATCACGGTCAACACGCCCGAGGCCGCCGCCGCCGTGCCGCACATCCGCGACCAGCTCGACCGCATGGGCATCGACGTGCCACTCATCGGCGACTTCCACTACAACGGTCACCGCTTGCTGACCGACCATCCGGCTTGTGCGGAGGCGTTGTCCAAGTACCGCATCAACCCCGGCAACGTGGGCAAGGGCGAAAAGGGCGACCGCCAGTTCGCGCAGATGGTGGAGGCCGCCTGCCGCTACGGCAAGGCGGTGCGGATCGGCGTGAACTGGGGCAGCCTGGATCAGGAGTTGATGGCCACGATGATGGACGACAACGCCCGCCGTGCCGAGCCCTGGGACGCCAAGCAGGTGATGTACGAGGCGCTGGTCCAATCGGCGCTGCAGTCCGCTGGCGCGGCGCAGGACGTGGGCTTGAGCCCCAACCAGATCATCATCAGCTGCAAGGTCAGCGGTGTGCAGGACCTGATCTCGGTCTACCGCGGCCTGGCGGCGCGCTGCAACTACCCGCTGCACCTGGGTCTGACCGAGGCCGGCATGGGCACCAAGGGCACGGTTGCCTCGGCAGTGGCCTTGTCGGTGCTGCTGCAGAAGGGCATTGGCGACACCATCCGCGTTTCGCTCACGCCCCAGCCGGGCGAGGCCCGAACACAGGAGGTGGTGGTGGCGCTGGAGATCCTGCAGGCGCTGGGCTTGCGCAGCTTCAACCCGAGCGTCACCGCCTGCCCGGGTTGTGGCCGAACCACCAGCACCACGTTCCAGGAACTGGCCAAGCAGATCGACGATTTCCTGCGCGCCCAGATGCCGGTCTGGCGCGCACGCTACCCCGGCGTCGAGGCAATGAAGGTGGCCGTGATGGGCTGCATCGTCAACGGCCCGGGCGAGAGCAAGCATGCGGACATCGGCATCAGCCTGCCGGGCACCGGCGAGGCGCCTGCCGCGCCGGTCTTCATCGACGGTGAAAAGGCCCTGACCCTGCGCGGGGAAGGCATCGCGCGCGAGTTCCAGACCATCGTCGAGCAGTACATCGAGCGACGCTACGGTTCGGTGACCGCCGCGCATTGACGCTCGCCAGCGCTCCGCCTTCGCCGATCTCGGCGCCACCTGATCTTGCCCACTGCGCCCGCTCGTCGGCGCGGCCACTCGTTTTCACCCTCAAATGACCGACGTCCTCAAAGCCATCAAGGGCATGAACGACATCCTGCCGGGCAGCGTCCCGCGCAAGGACAAGCTGCCCGATTCCGCGCTCTGGCTGTGGTTCGAGAACACCGTCCGCTCGGTGCTCGCCCGTTACGGCTACCAGTACATTGTGACCCCGGTGGTCGAGCCGACGGCGCTGTTCGTGCGCGGCCTGGGCGAGGTGACCGACATCGTGGAGAAGGAGATGTACTCCTTCACCGACGCGATGAATGGCGACAAGCTCACGCTGCGCCCTGAGGCCACGGCCGGCATCGTGCGCGCCATGGTCGAGCACAACGCGCTCTACAACGGCCCGCTGCGGCTGTGGACGCTGGGTGCGATGTTCCGCCACGAACGCCCGCAGAAGGGCCGCTACCGCCAGTTCCACCAACTCGACGTCGAGGCCTTGGGCTTTGCCGGGCCCGATGTGGATGCCGAGTTGATCTTGCTGGTGCGTCGGCTCTGGCAGGAACTGGGTCTCGTCGAGGGCCAGCATGTGAGGCTGGAGCTGAACAGCCTGGGCCAGCCGGCCGAACGAGCCGCGCACCGTGCGGCCCTGGTGGCCTACTTCGAGGCCCATGCGGATCAGCTCGACGAGGATGCCCGCCGCCGCCTGCACAGCAACCCGCTGCGCATCCTGGACACCAAGAACCCGGCCATGCAGGCGCTGGTGGATGCCGCCCCGCAGCTGATGGACCACCTCGGCCCCGAGTCGCTGGCCCACTTCAACGCGGTGCGTGCCGCACTCGACGCCGCTGGCCTGGCCTACCGCGTCAATCCGCGCCTGGTGCGCGGGATGGACTACTACAACCTGACCGTGTTCGAGTGGATCACCGACCAGCTCGGCTCCCAGGGCACGGTGTGCGGTGGCGGGCGCTACGACGGCCTGATCGAGCAACTCGGTGGCAAGCCAGCACCAGCGGTGGGCTTCGGGCTGGGCATCGAGCGCCTGCTGCTGCTGATCCAGGAACTGGGCCTGCCCGTGCCCGACGCGGCTCCGCACGCCTATGCGGTGATCGCCGACGCGGCGTTGGTGCCGCAAGCGATGCGGGTGCTGGAGGCGCTGCGTTCGGCCGGCCTGTCCGTGCAGATGCATGCGGGCGGCGGCAGCCTGAAATCGCAGTTCAAGAAAGCCGACGGCAGTGGGGCGCGCTACGCCCTGGTGTTCGGTGGCGACGAGGTGGCGCGTGGCGTCGTCGGCGTGAAAGCGCTGCGCGACGCGTCGCTGGCCCAAGTGGAGCGGCCGCTGGCCGACGCCGCAGCCTGGGCCGCCACGCTGCACGGCGCCGCCCCCGACGCATAATCGCGGCTTTCGCCCACCTTGGTGGGCCTTTGACTTTTCCGGCCTGCATCGCGTGGGCCTCATCGTGCATGGCAACCAATCTCGATCTGCAGGAACAAGAGCAACTTGACGAGCTCAAGGCGTTCTGGAAGCAATACGGCAACCTCATCACCTGGACGCTGACCCTGGTGCTGGCGGGCTTTGCCGCGTGGAACGGCTGGAACTGGTGGCAGCGCGAGCAGGGCGCCAAGGCCGGTGCGATGTTCGACGACCTGGACCGCGCGGTGCAGGCCGGCAACGCCGATCAGGCGGGGCGGGTGTTCGCCGACCTCAAGGAGCGCTTCGGCGGCACCACCTATGCCCAGCAGGCCGGGCTGCTGACCGCCAAGCTGCAGGCCGACAAGGGCCAGGCCGACGCTGCGCAAGCCACCCTGAACTGGGTGGCCGACAAGGCCAGCGACGACGAGTACCGCGCGCTGGCGCATCTCCGGCTGTCCGCACTGGCTCTCGACAAGAAGGCCTACGACGAGGCGCTCAAGCAGGTCGACGCGATCAAGTCGCCCGAGTTCGCGGCGCTGGCCAACGACCGCCGCGGTGACATCCTCCTGGCCCAGGGCAAGAAGGCCGAGGCCATCAAGGCCTTCGATGCTGCCTGGAAGGCGCTGGGCGAGCAACTCGACTATCGCCGTGTGGTGGAAGCCAAGCTGACCAGCCTGGGCGCCGCGCCGGAGGCCGACAAGCCGGCCAGCGGGGTCGCACCATGATGCGCACCCTGAAAACCGCAGGCGCCCTGGCGCTGGCTGCGGTGCTGGGCCTGGTTGGCTGCGCTGCCGATCGGCCCACGCCGGCTGCGCTGCAGCCCGTGGAAGCCAAGATCGCTGGCCGCCAGGTTTGGAACCAGAAGATCGACAGCGTCAGTTTCCCGCTGGCCGTGGCCGTGCGTGCGGGGCGGTTCCATCTGGCCTCCGACGACGGCACGGTGCTGGCCTTGGAAGCGGCCACCGGCCGCGAAATCTGGCGTGGCCAGGTCGGCGCGAAGCTGTCGGCCGGTGTCGGCAGTGACGGGCGCCATGCCGCCGTGGTGACAAAGGGCAATGAACTCGTCGTGCTCGATGGCGGCAACCCCACCTGGCGTGCCAAGCTGGACGCTGCGGTCGTCACCGCGCCCTTGGTGGCGGGCGAGCGGGTCTTTGTCGTCGGCGTCGACCGCGTGGTCCACGCCTTCGACGTGCTGGACGGGCGTCGCCTGTGGACGCTCAAGCGCCCCGGCGACTCGCTGACGCTGTCGCAGGCCGGCGTGCTCACGCCCTACAAGGACACTCTGCTGGTGGGCCAGGGCGCCCGGCTGCTGGGGGTGGATCCAGTCAAGGGAACCGTTCGCTGGGACACGGCGCTCAGCACGGCCCGCGGCACCAACGAGGTCGAGCGGCTGGCCGATCTGGTGGGGCCGCCCACACGGCTGGGCAGCGACTTCTGCATGCGCGCCTTCCAGAACGCAGTCGGTTGCATCGACGCCGAACGCGGCACGCTGAAATGGACGCAGAACGGCGGTGGCATCGAGGCCGTGGGGGGCGATGACAGCTATGTGTTCGCCGCCGACGGCAGCGACCGCATCACCACCCGCCGCCGGGGCAGCGGCGAAGTGGCCTGGACCAGCGAGGTGCTGCTGAACCGCCAGCTCAGTGCACCGGTCGCGCTCGGGCCGACCGTGGTGTTCGGCGACTTCGAAGGCCAGTTGCATTTCCTGTCGCGCGATGCGGGCAAGCAGTTGCTGCGCCTGCCGACCGACGGCTCCCGCATTGCCGTGCCGCCCGTGTTGTCGGACAACACCTTGCTGGTGGTCACACGGTCGGGTGGCGTCTACGCCTTCCGGCCGGAATAGGAAACCGGCTTGAAGCCTGTCATCGCTCTGGTCGGCCGCCCCAATGTGGGCAAGTCGACCCTGTTCAACCGGATGACGAAGAGCCGCGACGCCATCGTCGCGGACTTTGCCGGCCTGACCCGCGACCGCCACTACGGTGACGGGCGTTTGGGGCAACGTGAATTCATCGTCGTCGACACCGGCGGCTTCGAGCCCGACAGCACGACCGGCATCGTCCGCGAGATGGCCCGCCAGACCCGCCAGGCCGTGGCCGAGGCCGATGTGGTGATCTTCGTGACCGATGTCCGCGCCGGCCTGTCGGGCCAGGACCAGGACATCGCACGCTACCTGCGCCAGGCCAACAAGCGCGTGCTGCTGACCGTGAACAAGGCCGAGGGCATGGCCGAGTCGCCCTTGCTGGCCGAGTTCCATGAACTGGGCATGGGCGAGCCGCACCCCATCTCGGCGGCGCACGGGCAGGGTATCCGCAGCCTGCTGGAGGCGGCGCTGGCGGACTTCCCGGAGCTCGAGGAGGACGACACGGCGGCCGACGAGAACGCGCCCATCCGCCTGGCGGTGGCGGGGCGCCCGAATGTCGGCAAGTCGACGCTGATCAACACCTGGCTGGGAGAGGAGCGCCTGATCGCCTTCGACATGCCGGGCACGACCCGCGACGCGATCCATGTGCCCTTCGAGCGGGGTGGCCAGCGCTTTGAACTGATCGACACCGCGGGCCTGCGCCGCAAGGGCAAGGTCTTCGAGGCGATCGAGAAGTTTTCGGTGGTCAAGACCCTGCAGGCGATTGCCGACGCCAACGTGGTGGTGCTGATGGTCGATGCCGCCGAAGGGGTGAGTGACCAGGACGCCCACATCGCGGGCTACATCCTGGATTCGGGCCGGGCGGTGGTGATCGCCATCAACAAGTGGGATTCGATCGACAGCTACCAGCGCCAGATGCTGGAGCGCTCGATCGAGCAGCGCCTGGCCTTCCTGAAGTTTGCGCCGGTGCTGCACATCTCGGCGCTCAAGCGCCAGGGCCTGGGCCCGCTGTGGAAAGCCATCGCCGATGCGCACGCTTCCGCCACCTGCAAGATGCCCACTCCGGTGCTGACGCGGCTGCTTCATGAGGCGGTCGAGCACCAGCAGCCCAAGCGGGCCGGCGCCTTCCGTCCCAAGCTGCGCTACGCCCACCAGGGCGGACAGAACCCGCCCATCATCGTGATCCACGGCAACTCGCTGGAGCACATCACCGATTCGTACAAGCGTTACCTGGAAGGGCGTTTCCGCGAGCACTTCAAGCTGGTCGGCACGCCGATGCGCATCGAAATGAAACTCTCGCGGAACCCTTTTGCCGAGGGCGAACACTGACATTGCATGGGTGGGTTTCAGCCCGCTGTGTTAACGTCAGAATCTCCTCCACATTTCCAACACGGAGCATATCGTGAGCAACAAAGGGCAACTCCTACAAGACCCCTTCCTGAACCTGCTGCGCAAGGAGCACGTTCCGGTTTCCATCTACCTGGTCAACGGCATCAAGCTGCAGGGTCACATCGAATCCTTCGACCAGTACGTGGTTCTCCTGCGCAACACCGTGACCCAGATGGTCTACAAGCACGCCATTTCCACGGTGGTGCCGGGCCGCGCGGTGAATTTCCACGCCGCCGAAACCACCGACGGCGCTTGATCCTCCTGCACCTGATGCCGCTCCTTGCGGCCTGACACCGTCCACCTTGAATCCCAACGATTCCTTGCCCGGCACGCCTGATTCCCAGGCTGCACGGGCGGTACTGGTCGGCGTCGATCTCGGGCCGGGTTCGTCCTTTGACCCGACATTGGACGAACTGGCCTTGCTGGCCGAGTCGGCCGGCGATATCGCCGTGGCCCGGGTCTTCGCCAAGCGCCGTGCTCCCGATGCGGCGCTGTTCGTCGGCTCCGGCAAGGCCGATGAAATCAAGCTGATGGTCCAGGCGCATGATGCGCATGGCGTCATCTTCGACCAGGCGCTTTCGCCCGCCCAGCAACGCAACCTGGAGCGGCATCTGGGGGTGCCTGTGGCCGACCGCACCGCGCTGATCCTCGAGATTTTCGCTGCCCGTGCCCAGAGCCACGAAGGCAAGCTGCAGGTGGAGCTGGCGCGTCTTCAGTACCTGTCCACGCGCCTGGTGCGCCGCTGGAGCCACCTGGAGCGTCAGCGTGGCGGTGTCGGTCATCGCGGCGGCCCTGGCGAGGCCCAGATCGAACTGGACCGCCGGATGATCGGTGAGCGGATCAAGTCGGTGAAGGCGCGGCTCGAGAAGGTCAAGCGACAGCACGGCACTCAGCGCCGTGCCCGCGAGCGCAGCGGCACCTTCCGGGTGTCGTTGGTGGGCTACACCAATGCCGGCAAGTCGACGCTGTTCAACGCGCTGGTGAAGGCGCGCACCTACGCGGCGGACCAGCTGTTCGCCACACTGGACACCACCACGCGCTCGCTGTATCTCGGCGAGGCGGGGCGATCCGTGTCGCTGTCCGACACGGTCGGCTTCATTCGCGACCTGCCGCACAAGCTGGTCGAGGCCTTCCGGGCCACCTTGCAGGAGGCGGCCGACGCCGACCTGCTGTTGCACGTGATCGATGCCAGCAGCCCTGCCTTGCACGAACAGCAAGCCGAGGTCGATCGGGTGCTGGTGGAAATCGGCGCCGAGGGCATCGCCCAGGTGCTGGTCTACAACAAGCTCGACCTGATCGAGCCCGGCCAGCGCCCGCGTGCCTTGCGCGATGCGCTGGAGGTCGCACCCGGCGTCCGCGTTCCGCGCGTGTTCGTCAGTTCGTTGACGGGCGAGGGGCTTGCCACCCTGCGCGAGGTGATTGCGGAGTTCGCCGCACCCGACCCGGCCTTGAATTCCGGTGCTGCCGGCTTCACATTGCCTGATGGCAGCATCGTGCCCCCACCGGTCGAGCCCAGCACGGGCCGCCCGCCCCACCATTGAGCGATCGTTCAACCCCTTTCGTGGCATGACCATGCGACCTTTCCACTCCGCAGCCCCCGGATTCGGCGCCCGTCTGGCCGCCACCGCGCGTGCCGCACGTGCGCTCGTGATGAACAGCGGCCGCAACGACGGTCCGCCGGATCTGGACGAGCTCTGGCGCGATTTCAACCGCAAGCTGTCCGGCCTGTTCGGCGGCAAGGGTGGCGACGGGGGGGCGCCTCGCGGCAACGGCTCGGGCGAACCGGGTTTCCAGCCCGACCTGAAGGGCGCCGGTGTCGGTGTCGGCCTGATCGTCGGTGTGTTGGTGCTGATCTGGGCCGGCAGCGGCCTGTTCATCGTGCAGGAAGGCCACCAGGCGGTGGTCACCACCTTCGGCAAATACAGCAGCACGGTGGAGGCGGGCATGCAGTATCGGCTGCCGTACCCGTTCCAGCAGCACGAAACGGTTGCGGTCACCCAGTTGCGCTCGGTCGAGGTCGGGCGCAACACCGTCGGCCAGGCCACCGGCCTGCGGGATTCGTCGATGCTGACCCAGGACGAGAACATCGTCGACATCCGCTTCAACGTGCAGTACGTGCTGAAGGACGCCCGCGCCTTCCTGTTCGAGAACCGCGACACCGACGCCGCCGTGATGCAGGCCAGCGAATCGGCGGTGCGCGAGATCGTCGGCCGCAGCAAGGTCGATTCGGTGCTCTACGAACGGCGTGACGCGATCGCCGCCGATCTCGTGCGCTCGATCCAGGCTCAGTTGGATCGTCTGAAGGCGGGCGTCACCGTCAAGAACGTCAACCTGCAGAACGTGGCCGTGCCCGAGCAGGTGCAGGCGGCCTTCGACGACGCCGTCAAGGCCGGCGCCGACCGTGACCGCTTCAAGAACGAAGGCCAGGCTTACGCCAGCGACGTGATCCCCAAGGCCCAGGGCACGGCCTCGCGCCTGAGTGCAGAGGCCGAGGCGCACCGCTCGCGCGTGGTGGCACAAGCCGAGGGCGATGCAGAGCGCTTCGTGTCGGTCTACACCGAGTACCAGAAGGCGCCTGCCGTCACCCGCGACCGCCTCTACATCGACACCATGCGCGAGGTCTATGGCAACGTCAGCAAGGTCATGGTCGACAGCCGCAGCGGCTCGAACCTGCTGTACCTGCCGCTCGACAAGCTGATGCAGCAGGCTGGTGCCGTGCCCGCTGCGGCGCCGGTCGTCGCCCCCGTCTCGCCGGCTGACAGCGCCGCCAACGACACCCGCACGCGCGACGTCGTTCGCAGCCGTGAACGCTAGGGCCGTCGAGGCCCGCGGACCCCTTCACAGGATTTCCCATGAACCGTTTTGCAGTCATTGTCGGCAGCGTGCTGGTGGTGCTCATGCTGGCCGCCTCGACACTATTCGTGGTCGACCAGCGCCAGGTTGCCGTCGTCTACTCGCTGGGTGAGATCAAGGAGGTCGTCACCGAGCCGGGCCTGAAGATGAAGTTGCCGCCACCGCTGCAGAACGTCGTCTTCCTGGACCGCCGCATCCAGACGCTGGACAGCCCCGAGACCCGCCCGATCTTCACCGCCGAGAAGAAGACGCTGGTGATCGATTGGCTGGTGAAGTGGCGCATCGTCGAGCCGCGCGAGTTCATCCGCAAGAACGGCGTCGACATCCGCAACCTCGAGAATCGGCTCAGCCCGGTGGTTCAGGCCGCCTTCAACGAGGAGGTCACCAAGCGCACCGTCGGTGACGTGCTGGCCACCGAACGCGAGAAGGTGATGAACGACGTCCGCGCCCGCCTGGGCGACGAGGCCCGCTCCTTCGGCATCGAGATCATCGACGTGCGCATCAAGCGGGTGGATTTCGTGGCCAGCATCACCGACTCGGTCTACCGCCGCATGGAGTCCGAACGCAAGCAGGTCGCCAACGAACTGCGCTCCAAGGGCCAGGCCGAAGGCGAGAAGATCCGGGCCGACGCCGACCGCCAGCGCGAGGTCATCATTGCCGAGGCCTACCGCGACGCGCAGAAGATCAAGGGCGAGGGCGACGCCAAGGCCTCGGCCTTGTATGCCGGCGCCTTCGGGAAAGATCCGCAGTTCGCGCAGTTCTACCGCAGCCTCGAGGCCTACCGGTCGAGCTTCCGCAGCAAATCCGACGTGATGGTCGTCGACCCCAGTTCGGATTTCTTCAAGGCCATGCGCGGCTCTGGCGCGGGTGGTTCGGCGCCAGCCAAGAAGTGAGCGCGGTGCGAGCCTCAGGCCAAGGGGAGGCCGCCCATGGGTGACCTGCTGATCGCGGCGCTGGCCCTGATGCTGGTGTTCGAAGGGCTGCTGCCGTTCTTCAGCCCGCGCCGCTGGCGTGAGGTGTTCGAACGCGCCACGAAGATGAGCGACGGTCAGATCCGTTTCCTCGGCCTGACCAGTCTCGTCATTGGCTTGTCGGTACTGCTGTTGTTTGCCGACTGACAGCGCCTTTCAAGCGCCTCGGCCGTTGCCGGCTGCGGGGTACCCCCCTGTACAATGCCGGTTTTAACCCCGGTGCATTTTCATGTCCTCTGCTTGGCTGTTGCCAGAGCACATCGCAGATGTCCTGCCCGCCGAGGCGAGGCGCATCGAGGAACTCCGGCGCCAGTGGCTGGATCTGGCTCGGGGCTACGGTTTCGAGCTGGTCATGCCACCGATGCTGGAGTACCTGGATTCCCTGCTGTCGGGTACCGGCCGCGAGTTGGATCTGCGGACTTTCAAGCTGGTTGACCAGCTGTCAGGCCGTACCCTTGGTTTGCGGGCCGACACCACGCCTCAGGTGGCCCGCATCGACGCGCATCTGCTGAACCGTTCGGGCGTCACACGGCTGTGCTACTGCGGCCCGGTGCTTCACACCCGGCCTGCGGGCCTGCACATGACACGCGAGCCGCTGCAGTTCGGTGCCGAGATCTTCGGCCACGCCGGACTCGAAGCCGACCTCGAAGTGCACGAGCTGGCGCTGGACGGCCTGAAGGCCATCGGGGCTCGGGAGTTGACCATCGACATGGGCGATGCCCGCATCGTGCGCTCGGTGCTGGCCGGCGTGCCGCTGGATGCCGCAGCGCTGACCGAAGTCGTCGCGGCACTCACCGCCAAGGATGCCAGCGCGGTCCAGTCACTGACCCGCAACTGCCCCACCGAAGCGCGCGAGGGCCTGCTGACCCTGATGGATCTCTACGGTGGCGGCGAGGTGCTCGAGCACGCCCGCCAGCGCCTGCCAGCGCGCCCGCCGATCGGCCGCGCGCTGGATGACCTGGCCTGGCTGTCGGGCCACCTGCAACAGTCGAACCCCGACGTGCGGATCGGCTTCGACCTGGCCGACATGAGCGGATACGCCTACTACAGCGGCGTGCGCTTCGCGATCTACGGCGCCGGCTCGACCAACGCGCTGGTGCGTGGCGGCCGCTACGACGAAGTAGGTGCGGTGTTCGGCCGCAACCGCCCGGCCGTCGGCTGCAGCCTGGACCTGAAGGGCCTCACGGCGGTGACCCCGCCCGCCGGCCCGCGCGCCGCCGTGCGCGCACCCTGGGGCGAGGATGCCGGCCTGCGGGCCGCGGTGCGGCGCCTGCGTGCCGAGGGCGAGACAGTGGTCTGCATCCTGCCCGGCCATGAGCAGGAAACCCAGGAATTCGAATGCGACCGTGAGCTGGTTGCCGCGGGTGGCCAATGGGCCCTGCGCGCGCTCTGAGCCGGGTCGCACGACGTCAACGATTCAACGAACTTTCAGACAGCTGATGCAACAAGCCAACGCCCCGATTCCCTTGCGCGGTCGCAATGTCGTCGTCGTCGGCACCCAATGGGGTGACGAAGGCAAGGGCAAGGTGGTCGACTGGTTGACCGACCACGCCCAGGGTGTGGTCCGTTTCCAGGGTGGCCACAACGCCGGCCACACGCTGGTGATCCGCGGTGTCAAGACGGCGCTGCAACTGATTCCGTCGGGCATCATGCGCGACGGCGTGGCCTGCTACATCGGCAACGGGGTGGTGGTTGACCCCACCCACCTGCTGCTCGAAATCGAGCGCCTGGAGAAGGCCGGCCTGGATGTTCGGTCGCGCCTGTACCTCAGCGAGTCCTGCCCGCTGATCCTGCCCTTCCACGTGGCGCTGGACAACGCCCGCGAGTCGCTGCGCGAGACCAGCGGTGCCGGCAAGATCGGTACCACCGGCAAGGGCATCGGCCCGGCCTACGAGGACAAGGTGGCGCGTCGCGCGCTGCGGGTTCAGGACCTGAAGCACCCGGAGCGCTTTGCCGCTCGCCTGCGCGAGCTGCTGGAGTTGCACAACCACACGCTGACCGGTTACCTGAAGGCGCCGGCGGTGCCGTTCGAGCCGACCTTCGAACATGCCATGCGCGTGGCGGAGATCCTGCGCCCGATGCTGGCCGATGTGGGCTACCGCATCCACCAGGCCAGCCGTGAAGGTGCCAACCTGCTGTTCGAGGGCGCGCAGGGTACGCTGCTCGACATCGATCACGGCACCTACCCGTATGTGACCTCCAGCAACTGCGTGGCGGGCAACGCGGCAGCGGGTTCCGGCGTGGGGCCGGACATGCTGCACTACATCCTGGGTATCACCAAGGCCTACACCACCCGCGTAGGATCGGGCCCGTTCCCGACCGAACTGCCGATGGACGAGGTGGGCACCGTGGGTCACCATCTGTCGACAGTCGGGCAGGAGCGCGGCACGGTCACTGGCCGGGCGCGCCGTTGCGGCTGGCTGGATGCGGCAGCGTTGAAGCGATCCATCATCATCAATGGCATCTCGGGGCTCTGCATCACCAAGCTCGATGTGCTGGATGGCCTGAAGGAGATCAAGGTCTGCATGGGCTACACGCTCGGCAGCCAGTCGCTGGATATCCTGCCGCTGGATGCCGACGAGATCGCCGCCTGCCAGCCGGTCTACGAGACCTTCCCGGGTTGGGAGGGCTCCACCGCGGGCATCACGCAGTGGGACCAACTGCCGCTCAACGCGCGCCGCTACCTGGAGCGGGTGCAGTCCTTCATCGGCGCACCGATCGACATGGTCTCCACGGGGCCTGACCGCGACCACACCATCCTGCTGCGTCACCCCTACCAGAGCGCCTGACGCGCACGCCACGACAGACCCGAGGGATCACGATGCTCACCGACGACGGCAAACACCTCTACGTCTCCTGGGACGAGTACCACCTGCTGATCGAACGCCTGGCGCTGAAGGTGCACAACTCGGGATGGGCGTTCGACCAGATCCTGTGCCTGGCGCGGGGCGGCATGCGGCCCGGCGACGTGCTCTCGCGTGTGTTTGACCGCCCGTTGGCGATCATGTCCACCAGCTCCTACCGCGCCGAAGCCGGCACCATCCAGGGCCGGCTCGATCTGGCGAAGTACATCACCATGCCCAAAGGCGAACTGGCGGGCAAGGTGCTGCTGGTGGACGATCTGGCGGATTCCGGCGTGACGCTGCAAGCCGTGGTCGAGCGCCTGCGTGGCGTGCCCTCGATCAGCGAGCTGCGCTCGGCGGTGATCTGGACCAAGGCGGTGTCGAGCTACACGCCCGACTACTACGTGGAGATGCTGGCGACGAGCCCGTGGATCCATCAACCCTTCGAGGACTACGACAACATGCGCCCCGAAGGCCTGGCCAGGAAGTTGGCGGTCTGACGACACACTGCGCAACGGCCGCTCCGGCGGCCCGACATGCTGACCTCCAAACGCAAAACGGGCCAGCATTTTCATGCTGGCCCGCTTCGTTCTTTTCGTTATGCTTGGTGCCCAGGAGAGGACTCGAACCTCCACGGAGTTACCCGCTAGTACCTGAA
>JADMKA010000180.1 GCA_018780145.1 Vitreoscilla sp.
GCTGGTACGACCTGACCAGCCAGGCCTTCGCCGTCTTCCTGCCGGTCAAGAGCGTGGGCGTGATGGGTGACGGGCGCACCTACGACTACGTGGTGGCGCTGCGCGCCGTCCAGACCAGCGACTTCATGACCGCCGACTGGGCCGAGCTGCCCTACGGCCTGCTGAAGAAGGTCTCCGGCCGCATCATCAACGAGGTGCGCGGCATCAACCGGGTGACCTACGACGTTTCGAGCAAGCCGCCTGCCACCATCGAGTGGGAGTGAACGTGAACGGGCCCGCGACGCCGGCCGACGACTACGCCATGCGCCTGGCGCTGGACCAGGCGCACAACGCCTGGCTGGCCGGCGAGGTGCCGGTGGGCGCGGTGATCATGCGCGAAGGCCAGGTCATTGCCACCGGCTACAACCGGCCGATCACCACCCACGACCCGACGGCGCATGCCGAGCTGGTGGCGTTGCGCCATGCGGCCCAACTGCTGGAGAACTACCGCCTGCCCGAGTGCGAGCTGTATGTCACGCTGGAGCCCTGCGCGATGTGCGCCATGGCCCTGATGCACGCTCGGTTCAAACGGGTGGTGTTTGGCGCCGTGGACCCGAAGACCGGTGCCGCCGGCTCGGTGCTCAACCTTTTCGGCGAACCCCGGCTGAACCACCACACCGAGCTGCTGGGTGGCGTGATGGCCGAGCCTTGCGGGCAGATCCTGCGCGATTTCTTTGCCGAGCGCCGGGCCCAGCAGCGGGCGGAGCGCGAATCGGCAGGTTTGGGCGACGACGAGCCGATCCCGGCCGGTGAAGCCGTCGAGGTGCCGGACGACCCTGCCACAGGCGACCCTTTCACACCGAGGCCCGAATGACCGACCTGACCCTGTTCACCCCGGCCGGCGTGCTGCTGAAGGCGGCTCCGCTGCGCCTGGCCGCCGAGCGCCTGAAGGCGCTTGGCTTCACGGTGAAGACCGACGAAGCGGCGCTTGCCAAGCACCAGCGCTTCGGCGGCAACGACGAGATCCGTCTGTCTGCGGTGCACCGGGTGGCCCAGGAGGCGCCGTCCATCGCGATGGCCACGCGCGGCGGCTACGGCCTGACTCGCCTGCTGGACCGGCTCGACTGGAAGCTGCTCGCACGCAGCGTGGCACGAGGCACCCGCTGGGTCGGCTACAGCGACATGACCGCCCTGCAGATGGGCCTGTGGGCCCATGCCCAGGCGCCCACCTGGTGCGGCCCGCTGGCCGCCGACGACTTTGGCCGCGAGGTGCTCGACGAGGTGACCCCGGACTGCTTTGTCGAGGCCATGAGCGGTGAGCTGGAGGCCATCGGGTTCCGCACCGAGGCTGGGTTCGACGGCCTTCAGGCTGCAGGGGTGCTGTGGGGCGGAAACCTGACGGTGTTGATGTCGCTGCTGGGGACGCCCCACTGGCCGGTGGTGAAGGGGGGCGTGCTCTTCGTCGAGGACGTGAACGAGCACCCCTACCGCGTCGAACGCATGCTGCTGCAGCTGCACCAGGCCGGGGTGCTGGCGCGCCAGAAGGCGGTGGTGCTCGGAGCCATCTCCGACTGGCGGCCTTCGCCCATGGACCGGGGCTACACGCTGAAATCGGCCGTGGACCACCTGCGCTCGGTGTCCAAGACGCCAATCCTCACCGGGCTGCCCTTCGGCCATGTGTCGACCAAGGTCACGATGCCCTTCGGGCGCAAGGTCACGCTGCTGGTGGACGGGCGCGATGCCCTGCTGGGTTGGTGAGATTCGCTGCCAAGCCTGAAGTTTGTTGAGGATGGCTCGCCGGTGGGGCGGCTGGGCTTGCGAAAACCCTAGGTCGCAGCGGCAGAGGCCGGGCATAGAATCTGCTCAACTCGCCTCGCCGCGCTTCCGGGCACAAGCCGGATGCCGCTGCAGGCGGTTTTGTTTTTGATTCAGCGGTCGCGCCTATCCGCGCAGCGGCCGGAACATCTTGGGGGTACTCCGCATGGGCGGTCAGTTCACGGCAATGGGCCGTGTGTTCGCGCGTTGGGCGCTTGGCGGTGTGGCTGTGGCACTCACCGCACTGGCGGGCTGTGACAACAGCCCCTGGCCCAAGGGAGCCTCGGACGAGCCGCTGATCTACTCGGCGATGATCGAGAACACCCCGCGCCATCTGGATCCGACCGCGTCGTACTGGTCGAACGACACGCTGGTCACCTACCAGGTTTACGAGCCTCCCTACGGCTACCACTACCTGAAACGCCCGTTCGAGCTGGTGCCCAAATCGGCCGAGAAGGTCGTGGCGCCGATCTACCTCGACAAGAACGGCCAGCGCCTGCCGGACGATGCTCCGGGCGAACTCGTGGCCGAGAGCGTATACGAGGTGCCCATCAAGAAGGGCATCATGTTCCAGCCGCACCCGGCCTTTGCCAAGGACGAGCAGGGCCAGTACCGCTACCACCGCATGAAGCCTGGCGAGGTCGGCGAGCGCCGCTCGCCGATGGAGTTCGAGCAGGGCACGCGCGAACTGGTGGCCGACGATTTCGTCTATGCGCTCAAGCGCCACGCCACGACCCGGATCACCACGCCGATCTTTGGCATCTTCTCCGAGTATGTGGTCGGGCTGAAGGACTACGGTGTCCTGGTCAAGAAGGAGGATGCCAAGCTGCGCCAGGGACTCGACGCGTCCAGCGCCGACAAGCCCTTTCTCGATTTCCGCAAATGGCCGCTGGCCGGTGCCACCGCACCCGAAAAGCACCTGCTGCGCATCCGCCTGCATGGCAAGTACCCCCAGTGGAAGTACTGGATGCAGATGACCTTCATGTCGCCGGTGCCGTGGGAGGCCGATGCGTTCTACGCCCAGCCTGGCATGGCCGAACGCAGCCTGACGCTGGACAACTGGCCGGTGGGAACCGGCCCCTTTATGGTGACCGAGTTCGTCAAGGACCGGCGCATCATCATGAAGCGCAACCCCAACTACCGGGGCGAGCCCTATCCCTGCGATGGCATGCCGGACGACGGCCCCAAGGGCTTGCTGGACGACTGCGGCAAGAAGACGCCGTTCGTCGATGGCATCGTCGCCACCGTCGAGCGCGAGTCCACCCCGCAGAAGAACAAGTTCCGCGACGGCTACTACGACATCGAGGTCTTCGAGCGCACCGACACTGGCATCCAGTACCTGGTGGAAGCCGACGACTCCGACGAAGTCCGCGAGACCTACCGCAAGAAGGGCTTCAACTTCGCCAAGTACAGCGACGTCAACAGCTACTTCCTGGCCTTCAACATGCTGGATCCGGTGATCGGCTGGGGCGCGGACGAAGCCCAGCGCGAGCGAAACCGCAAGCTGCGCCAGGCCATCACCATCGCCATCGACTGGGAGGAATACTCGAAGGTGTTCCCCAAGAAGGCCGGCGTCACGGCGATGAGCCTGTTGCCCGAGGGCATCCCGGGGTCACGCGAGGGCACGCCAGAGGGCGTGAACCCGGTGACCCATCGGCTGGTCGGCGGCAAGTTCGTGCGGCGGTCGATCGACGAGGCCCGGCAACTGATGGCCGAGGCGGGTTACCCGGAGGGCCGCGAGGCCCAATCGGGCAAGCCGCTGGTCGTCAACTACGACTACTACGCCCCGCCCACGCCCGAGCGCAAGCCCGAGATCGACTGGGTCGTCAAGCAGTTCGCCAAGCTGGGCATCCAGCTCGAGGTGCGTGCCACCGACAACAACCAGTTCCAGGACAAGGTCCGCAAGGGCAAGCATCAGGTGTTCTGGCTCGGCTGGAACGCCGACTACCCCGACGCCGAGAACTTCCTGTTCCTGTTCTACGGCCCGAACTCCAAGAGTGTCTCGGACGGTGAGAACACGGCCAACTACCAGAACCCGGAGTTCGACAAGCTCTTCGTGCAGCTGAAGATGATGGACGAGGGCCCAGCCAAGCAGGAGGTCGTCGACAAGATGAACGAATTGCTGCGCCGCGATGCGCCGTTGAGCTTCGGCTTCTATCCCTATGCATCGGCCGCGATGCACGGCTGGATCAAGAATTCCAAGCCCGCCATCCTGGTGCGCGACCATGGGCGCTACCTGAAGCTGGACACCGCTCAGCGGACCGCGAAGCTCAACGAGTGGAACAAGGCCGTCTGGTGGCCGCTGGCCCTCATCGCGGTCGTTCTGGCGGCCGGCGTCCTGGTGGCGCGAAATAGCCTCCGTCGGCGCGAGCGCATGAACGCGCGCGGCGAGATCCTGGCCTGAGACGAGAAGCACGACACCATGCTGTCCTATACCTTTCGCCGCCTGATCTACGGCGTGCTGATCCTGCTGGGCGTCAACCTGGCCACCTTCTTCCTCTTCTTCACGGTCAACACGCCGGACGACATGGCCCGCCTGAACATCGGCGGCAAGCGTGTCACCCAGGAGCTGATCGAGAAGTGGAAGAGCGAGCGCGGCTACGACAAGCCGCTGTACATCAACGACGCCAAGCAAGGCACCGAGAAGCTCACCGAGACCATCTTCTGGGAACGCTCGGTCTCGCTGTTCACGCTGAACTTCGGCCGCGCCGACAGCGAGAGTGGTGGTGACCTGGGCCACGAGGTGGCCAGCCGGATGTGGGTCAGTGTGCAGCTGGCGCTGCCCATCTTCATCCTGCAGGTCTTCTCCAGCACGGCCTTCGCGCTGTTGCTGGTGATGTTCAGACACACCAAGCTCGACCTGTGGGGCGTGGTCTTGTGCGTGCTGATGCTGTCGATCTCCAGCCTGTTCTACATCATCGTCGGCCAGTACCTGTTCTCTCGGGTGCTGAAGCTGGTGCCGATCTCGGGCTATGCGGCAGGGCTCGACCTGGTGCGCTTCCTGGCGTTGCCGGTGGTGCTGTCCGCGGTGGCGCGTCTCGGTACCGAGGCGCGCCTGTACCGCGCGATGTTCCTGGAGGAGATCGGCAAGGACTACGTGCGCACTGCCCGTGCCAAGGGTCTGAGCGAGATCGTGGTGCTGTTCCGCCACGTGCTGCGCAACGCGCTGATCCCCATCGTCACCAGCATGGGCGGCTACCTGCCCTACGTGTTCATGGGCAGCCTGGTGTTCGAGAGCTTCTTCGGCATCCCGGGCCTGGGTGCCTACGTGATCGAGGCGATCGGCAAGCAGGATTTCGCCATCGTGCGCACGATGGTCTTCGTGGGGTCGCTGCTGTACATCGCCACCTACATCCTGATCGACATCGCGTACTCGTGGGTGGACCCGCGGGTGCGCCTGGCCTGATCTGACGACGAAAGCTGGGAGTCTCGGTGATGCCGAAGTTTGTTTTGCTGTGGACGGACGTGGCGGTGTGGCTGCTCGTCGTCGCGATGATTGTTTACGGGTGGTCGGTGTCGCGCAGGCCGAACCTGGCCGCCAACTGGAGCAAGGTGTTCCGCAACGGCCCGGCACTGGCGTCGTCGCTGGTGCTGGTGGCCTGCCTGCTGCTGACCCTGGCGGACAGCGTGCACTACCGTGCCGTGCTGCCGCCGGCGGCCGGCAGCCCTGCGGGCAGCGTGGCCTACGACACGCGCGTGCAATCGCTGCTCGATGCGGCCATGCGCACCGTGGTGCAGTCGCGTGAGTCCACCTATTCGCGGCCGCTGGGTTTCGTGAGCTTCACGAAGGAATCCACCGAGGTCAAGGGCGCCATCGAGCGCGTCGCGCCGCGCCTGAAGTTCGGCGGCGCCCATCTGACCGATCCGGCCAGCGAATGGGCCGGTGATGTGGCCCGCCGCGTGGCCACAGGCGCCTTGATCGGCGCCGTCGTGGCGGTGGTGCTCAGCCTGCTGCTGCTGCTGGGCGTCGCCCGGGCTCGGCACGAGGCCCTCGGGGTCACGATAGCCAAGGTCCGCCGCAACGAGACGCCGGTTCCCTGGGCCACGGCCTGCTGGACGCTGCTGGGCATCGCATTGCCCACCGGCGCGGCGATCGCGCTGATGGGCCACTACCATGTGTTCGGCACCGACATCACCGGCAACGACGTTCTGTACCAGACGCTCAAGAGCATCCGCACCGCCTTCGTGATCGGCACCCTGGCCACGCTCGCCACGCTGCCACTGGCGGTGGTGCTGGGCATCATGGCCGGCTACATGAAGGGCTGGGTGGACGAGCTGATCCAGTACCTCTACACGGTGCTCTCGTCGATCCCGAACATCCTGCTGATCGCCGCCTGCGTGTTGATGGTTCAGGTCTTCCTGGACAAGCATCCCGAGTTGTTCGAGACCGGCGTCGAGCGTGCGGACCTGAAGCTCTTCCTGCTGTGCGCGGTGCTGGGCCTGACGGGTTGGGCCGGCTTGTGCCGGCTGCTGCGCGGCGAGACGCTGAAGCTGCGTGAGCTGGAGTTCGTGCAGGCCGCCAACGCCTTCGGCGTGAGCCGCTGGCGCATCATGATCCGGCACATCTTCCCGAACGTGGCGCACCTGATGCTGATCGTCACGGTGCTGGAGTTCTCGGCACTGATTCTGTACGAGGCGGTGCTGTCCTATGTCGGCGTGGGTGTCGACCCCTCGATGAACAGCTTCGGCGGCATGATCAATTTCGCCCGCAACGAGATGAGCCGCGATCCGGTCGTCTGGTGGCCCTTTGCCGCCGCCTTCGTGTTCATGGTGACCCTGGTGCTGGCGGCCAACCTGTTCGCCGACGGCGTGCGCGATGCCTTCGACCCGCGTGCCCGCGCCTTCCGCCCGCGGCCGATCACCCACCTGAAGAAGAAGCCCGCCTGAGGGCGCATCCGACATGCTTGAGATCAAAGACATCAAGGTCGAGCTCGATGCCGAGGCGGGCATCGTGCGGGCCATCGACGGGATCCGCCTGACCTTGCAGCGCGGCGAGACCTTCGCGCTGGTAGGCGAGTCGGGCTGCGGCAAGAGCATGACGGCGCTGGCGCTGATGCGCCTGCTGCCCGAGAACGGCTACATCGCTTCGGGCGACGTGCTGGTGGACCAGGAAGATGTGCTGGCCTTGCCGGAATCGCAGATGCGCGCCGTGCGTGGTGGCCGCATCGGCATGATCTTCCAGGAGCCCTCGACCAGCCTGAACCCGGTCATGAAGATCGGCGACCAGATTGTCGAGGCGATCGAGGCCCACACGCCGCTGCGCGGCGAGGCCGCGCGGGCCAAGGCGCTGGAGTGGTTGCGCAAGGTCGGCATCCCCGAGCCCGAGCGCCGCATCGACGACTACCCCTTCCGCATGAGCGGCGGCCAGAAGCAGCGGGTGATGATCGCCATGACGCTGGCCGGCGAGCCGGACTACATCGTGGCCGACGAGCCCACAACGGCGCTCGACGTCACCATCCAGGCACAGGTACTCGATCTGCTCAAGCAGCTGCAGGCCGAGCATGGCCTGGGCCTGCTGCTGATCACCCACGACCTGGCGGTGGTGTCGGGCATGGCCCACCGCGTGGCCTTGATGTACGCCGGCCAGATCATCGAGGTGGCTACCGCCGACGAGTTCTTCTCGGCACCCAAGCACCCCTACGCCAAGGCGCTGTTGCGGGCCTTGCCGGATGCGTCGCGCCGCGGGCAGAGCCTGGCAGCCATCGCTGGCACGGTGCCTCCGTTGACCACGCAGTTCCAGGGCTGCCGATTCGAGCCGCGCTGCCATTGCGCCGAGCCCGCCTGCAAGACGACGCTGCCCGAGTTGCTGCCCTTGCCAGGCACCCGTTCGGTGCGTTGCCTGCGCTACGCGCCCGGCCGTGATGCAGCGGCTGCCGGGGCCGTCCAGGTGATGCCTGTCGCCGCGCCGGCCAGGGCCGCCGAGACGGCAGCTGATCGCACTGCCCAACCGGTGTTGCAGGTGGACAAGCTGCGTGTGCGCTTCCCGATCCGCAAGGGCCTGCTGCAGCGGATCAGCGGCTACTTCGACGCGGTCGATGGCATCTCGTTCAAGGTGCGTCCCGGGCAGACGCTGGCGCTGGTGGGCGAGTCGGGCTGTGGCAAGACGACCACCGGCAAGGCCATCGTGCAACTGCTGCGCCACCAGGCCACGTTCGAGGGCCAGGCCCTGCTGGACGGCAAGAACCTGTTCGATCTCGATGGCCCGCCGTTGCTTGCCGCCCGCCGCGACATCCAGATCATTTTCCAGGACCCCTTCGCCTCGTTGAACCCGCGGATGCGGGTCTACGAGGTGCTCGAGGAAGGCTTGCTGGCACTGCAGCCTGACCTGGACGCCGCTGGTCGGCGTGCCCGTATCGAGCGGTTGGCCGAGCAGGTGGGCCTGCGCCGCGATGCGCTGGATCGATACCCGCACGAGTTTTCCGGTGGCCAGCGGCAGCGTATTGCCATCGCGCGGGCGCTGGCGGTGCAACCCAAGCTCATCGTCTGCGACGAGCCAACCTCGGCGCTCGATGTGTCGGTGCAGGCGCAGATCCTGAACCTGCTGCGCGATCTCCAGCGTGAACTGGGTGTGTCCTACCTGTTCATTACCCACAACATCGGCGTGGTCGAGTACATCGCCGACGAGGTGGCCGTGATGCGCGCCGGCCGCATCGTCGAGCAGGGCTCCTGCGACGAGGTGCTCAGCAGGCCCCAGGATGCCTACACGCGCAAGCTGATCCAGTCGGTTCCGCGGCTCGTCACGGCCGCAGTCGCCTAGGCAAGCTGCTCGCTGATTCAGGGTAAACGCTGAAGCGCAGCGACATTCTGCGCAGCCCCAGGACGGCCCGTCGTGTCACGCGACGGGCCGTTCTGTTTTTTGGGGCCCCAAAACCCGGCGGCGAGATTGACTAGACAAGTCACCCCCCACGATTGAAGTTGCTGCGTAAACACAACATTCAGGCCCTCAAAAAGACCCTAGAGGGTTTCCCGGGAGCAGGGTGTCGAAATGCTTCGTTGACAATCCGTTCACATGTTTTCGAGGTAGGTACATCCTGGCTTCACAAGACCGGCATGTAGCTTGCTTCGAGACAGGGTCTATCGATCAACCTTCCCTTATTCAGGAGTGGCACACATGTTCGAAAGAACGAAACTCTGCAAAGGACTGCTGCTCGCCTTCGGTGGCGGCATGATCCTGGCCGCAGGCGCAGCCTCGGCACAAGAACGAGTCGAGATCACGGGTTCGCGCATCAAGACGGTCCAGACCGAAGGCACCTCGCCGGTCGTGGTCCTCGGCAAGGAAGCGATTCAACTGGAAGGTGTTCGCAATGCCGAACAGCTGCTGAATAACCTGCCCCAGGTGTTCGCCGACCAAGGCGGCAGCGTGTCCAATGGTGCCACCGGCACCGCCACCGTCAACCTGCGCAACTTCGGTTCGAACCGCACCCTGGTGCTGGTCAATGGCCGGCGTCTGCCGGGCGGCAGCCCGCGTGACATCTCCGCGGACTTGAACCAGATCCCCGTCTCGCTGATCAAGCGCGTTGAAATCCTGACCGGTGGCGCCTCGGCCATCTACGGTTCGGACGCCGTCGCCGGCGTGGTGAACTTCATCCTCGACGACAAGTTCGAGGGCGTTCAGATCGACCTGAACCACGAGTTCTTCAACCACAGCCAGCAGGCTTCGCAAGGCATCAAGGATGCCAACGCCGTGCGCGGCTTCAAGCTGCCTGGGAACATCGATGCGGATGGCAAGGTCACCGACTTCAGCGTGACCCTGGGCGGCAACTTTGCCGATGGGAAGGGCAACGCCACCCTGTTCCTGGCCCACAAGACCGAAGACGCGCTGCTGCAAGACCAGCGTGACTTCTCCAACTGCTCGCTGACGGCAGTCGGCGGCGCCTGGACCTGCGGCGGTTCGTCCACCAACGCACTTGGCCGGTTCTTCAACCTGAACACCGGCGGCAGCCTGACCATGGACCCGGACGGCAGCGTTCGCGGCTACGTTGGCGCCACCGATGCGTACAACTTCGCCCCAACGAACTACTTCCAGCGCCCGTCTGATCGCTACAGTGCCCACGCTCAGGCACGGTATGACATCAGCCCCGCCGCCAAGATCTACGGCGAGTTCGGCTTCCACGACGACCGCACGGTGGCGCAGATCGCTCCCAGCGGCGCCTTCTTTGGCGGCGCGGTCTACAACATCGACTACGACAACCCTCTGCTGTCGCAAGCCTGGAAGGATGCCATCCACGCCCAAAACATCACCGCGACGGATGACGACGGCAACAACCTGGGCCTGACCTTCAACAAGTCTGGCGACACGGCCCCGATGTTCATTGGCCGTCGCAACGTCGAAGGTGGTGGCCGCCAGGACGACATCCGTCACACCTCCTACCGTGGTGTGGTTGGTGTCAGCGGCGACATCGGCGACAACTGGAGCTACGACGTGTCGGCCCTGGTCGGCAAGGTCGTCTACCAGGAGACCTACAAGAACGACTTCTCCAACACCCGCATCGCGCGCGCTTTCGACGTGGTCGACGACGGTGCTGGCAATGCCATCTGCCGCTCGGTTCAGGACGGCTCCGATCCCAATTGCGTGCCGTACAACGTCTTCGCCGTGGGCGGCGTGACCCCTGGTGCGCTGGCCTACCTGCAGACCCCGGGCTTCCAGAAGGGCTTCACCTCCACCGAGGTGATCTCCGCGTCGGTCAATGGCGACCTCACCAGCTACGGCTTCAAGTCGCCGTGGGCCAGGAGCGGTCTGGGTCTGGCGGTTGGCGTCGAGCACCGCACAGAGGAGATGGACCTCAGTACCGACCAGGCGTTCACGACCGGCGACCTCGCCGGCCAGGGCGGCCCGACCATTGGTCTGGGCGGTGCGTTCGACGTGATGGACATCTTCACCGAACTGCGCCTGCCGATCATCGAAAAGGCGCCGTTCGCCGAGCTGCTGGCCGCCAACGCCAGCTTCCGGTACTCGGACTACAGCACCGGCAAGACCACCAGCACCTGGGGTCTCGGCCTTGAGTGGGCTCCGGTCAGGGAGGTGAAGGTTCGCGCCAGCGCCCAGAAGGCATCGCGTGCGGCCAACATCATCGAACTGTTCCAGGCTCAGGGCCTGGGCCTGTACGACAACGAAGCCGGCGATCCTTGCAGTGGCCCGACCCCGACGGCCACACTCGAGCAGTGCTTGCGTACCGGCCTGACGGCCAGTCAGTACGGCGACGACCTGAACAGCCCGGCTGGTCAGTACAACGCCATCTTCGGCGGCAACCCGAACCTGGAGCCGGAAACCTCGAACAGCTGGACCCTGGGCTTCGTGGTCAACCCGATCAAGGACCTGAACCTCACGTTCGACTACTTCAACCTGAAGGTGAAGAAGGTGATCGGCGGCCTTCCGGCCACGACAACCCTGAACCAGTGTCTGACGACCGGGGATCCGTACTACTGCGACCTCATTCACCGCAGTGGGGCCACCGGCGACCTGTGGACGGCCGACGGCTACATCGTCGCGCTGAACAACAACCTGTCGTTCAAGGAAACCAAGGGCCTGGACGTCGGTGCGGACTACCAGCTGCGTCTGGAAGGCATGGGCCGCCTGGACTTCGCGTTCAAGGGCACGTTGCTGCAGAGCTTCGTGGCCGAGGATGCACCAGGCCTGGGTTCGTACGACTGCGCGGGCTACTACGGCGACACCTGCGGTACGCCTGCTCCGAAGTGGCGGCATTCGCTGCGCACGACCTGGCGCAGCCCGTGGAACGTGGATCTGTCGTTGAACTGGCGCCACATCGACTCGGTGGACGCCGAGGGCACCAGTTCGAACCCGATCCTGGCCGGTGTGGGTGCTCCCGACCCGCTGGTCAAGTCGCTGGCTTCGAAGGACTACTTCGACGTCGCGGCCTCCTACAAGGTGACCAAGAACATCACGCTGTCGGCGGCGATCAACAACCTGCTGGACACGGATCCCCCGATCCGCAACAACGGTGCTGGCTTCGTGAACGGCAACACCTACCCGGTGGTGTACGACGCATTGGGCCGTCGCGTGTCGTTGACGTTCAACGCGAAGTTCTAAACCTGCTTCGACCGCCCGGCTTGCCGGGCGGAACGCAAAAGGGTCGTGCATTGCACGACCCTTTTTTCGTTCAGAGAGCCACCTCGGGCCCGGCGATCAACCGGCGTAGCCCCCCGGTGGGCCGGCAAATTCGTTCAACGCGCCGGACATCGCCGTAATCATTGCGCGCTCGGCGGCTGACAGGCGCGGGTGCCAGATGTCGAAGATCAGGATCACGCGCAGCTTGTCGCTGTTGTTCCAGGCTTCATGCTCGATCGTGTCGTCGAACACCCAGGCATGCCCGGGCACCCATTCGCGCGTCTGGTTCCCAACCCGGAAGCTGCAGGCCTCCGGGATGATCAACGGCAGGTGCACCAGCATCCGGGCATTGCTGACGCCGTTGTGAGGCGGTATGCGCGTGCGCGGCTTCAACAACGAGAACAGCGCCACCGGGGTGCGCCCCGGCTGGTCGGGCTGCGGTGCACCGGCGAGCAAGCGCATCGTCTCGGGGCACTTGGCGGCGCCAGCGGGCACCGGCTGGCCGTCCTTGATCAGGTGGTAGGCACTCCAGCGCGGTGAGTTGTTGAGCTCCACCCACTGGTTCAAGGGCTGGTCGGCCGAGTAGGTCATGTACGGCGTGAAGCCGTCGTCGGCCTTGAGCACCTCGAGAAACTCCGACCGGATCGTGTCGGTGCCGGCCTCGATGGCATCCAGCCACGGAAACTCGGCACGGGGGAAGAACTCCACAGGCAACAGGCCGGGAACGTAAAACTGCGCCGGCTTGGCATCGAAGCGGCGCTTGCGGCCCAGCATGATGTCGATGGAGAGGCGGACCCGTTCCAGATCCTCGCCGGCACAGTCGCGGTAGGCGGCATCGAGCCGTTCGTCGACAAACGCGGCCATGGTCTTCGCATAGCGCTCACCGTAGGCGGCGGCGTGCGCCACCAAAGGCCGGAGATCCGGCCTCAGGCGATCTCTTGGAGGTGCCACCACGGCGGCGGCGCCGAAGGCCTTGGCCGCCTGGTGGGTCTTGCCCTGCTTCTCGTAGAGTTGCCCGCGCATCAGCAGAGCGAGCAGGTCGCTGGCATCGACCTTCAGCGCCTGGAACAGCGCGTCCTCCTCCAGAGCGTCCTCCTGGCGCCGACGGTGGATCTGGGCCACCTGGATCCAGGGCGTCGGGTCCGGCTGGTTCAGTTCAGCCGCGCGCAGGAACGTGAGCCGGGCTGCTTCGAGGTCGCCACGCAGGGCTTCATGCTGGCCGTGGGCCATCAGCGCCCGGTAGTGCCGGGGATCGACCGCCAGGATCTCGGCCCAGAACTGGGCGGCGGCGGCTCGCTGGCCCTGCCGCTCGGCCAGCAGGGCCTGGGCTTCGAGTGCGTTGAGGTCAGGCACGGCCATGGAATTGCTCCGCCCCGGAGTTCACTTCGGTGCCATGCGGATGGCCCCATCCAGCCGGATGACCTCGCCATTGAGCATGTCGTTGGTGACGATCTGATGCACCAGCTTGGCGTAGTCCTCGGGCCGGCCGAGGCGGCTGGGGAAGGGCACGCTGGCGGCCAGCGCGTCCTGCACCTCCTGCGGCATGGAGAACAGCATCGGGGTGCCGAAGATGCCCGGTGCGATGGTCATGTTGCGGATGCCGTTGCGGGCCAGGTCGCGGGCCACTGGCAGGGTCATGCCCACCACGCCGCCCTTGCTGGCAGCGTAGGCCGCCTGGCCGATCTGGCCGTCGTAGGCAGCGACGCTGGCGGTGCTGATCATCACGCCGCGTTCGCCGGTGGACTCGGGCTCGTTCTTGCACATGGCCTCGGCGGCCAGGCGGATCATGTTGAAGCTGCCGACCAGGTTCACCATGATGACCTTGGTGAAGGTGTCCAGCGGATGCGCGCCATCCTTGCCGACGGTCTTCACCGCCGGCGCGATGCCGGCGCAGTTGACCAGGCCCATCAGCTTGCCCAGGCTGCTGGCCGCAGCCACCACGGCGCGGCCGTCGGCCTCCTGGCTGACATCGCAGCGCACGAAGCTGCCGCCCAGCTCGGCGGCCAGGGCCTGGCCCTTGTCCACCTGCAGGTCGGCGATGACGACCTTGCCGCCGTTCGCGGCCAGCATGCGGGCCGTGCCTTCGCCGAGGCCCGAGGCGCCTCCGGTGATGATGAATACCTTGCCGGCGATGTCCATGGATTCTCCTTGCAGTGCGGGCGGGGTGTGGGCCCGTTTGACGTTGACGTAAACGTCAATTGTGAGTCAAAAAACGCCGATTTCGAGCGCGCTGCGAGGCCCCAAAGCAATCGGGCCGCAGATGCGGCCCGAGGAGGGGGAGCGGAGAGCCTGGCCGAAAGCTCAGCCCAGCGCCTCCAGCGCGCGTGCCGTGATCTCCTCGACACTGCCGATGCCGGCGATGCGGCGGTAGCGCGGTGCCTGGGTGTCGCCGGTGGCAGCCCATTGGCTGTAGTAGTCGACCAACGGCCGGGTCTGGCTCTGGTAGACCTGCAGGCGGGTGCGCACGGTGGCTTCCTCGTCGTCCTTGCGCTGGATGAGTTCCTCGCCGGTGACATCGTCCTTGCCGTCGACCTTGGGCGGGTTGAACTTGACATGGTAGGTGCGGCCCGAAGCCACGTGCACACGGCGGCCGCTCATGCGCTCGATGATGGCCTCGTCTGGCACGTCGATTTCGAGAACCAGATCCAGCTTGACCCCGGCTTCCTTCATGGCCTCGGCCTGCGGGATGGTGCGGGGGAAGCCGTCGAACAGGAAGCCATTCACGCAGTCGGGCTGGGCGATGCGTTCCTTGACCAGGCCGATGATGATGTCGTCGCTGACCAGCGCGCCGGCGTCCATGATCTTCTTGGCGGCCAGGCCCATGGCCGTGCCGGCCTTGACCGCGGCGCGCAGCATGTCGCCGGTGGAGATCTGGGGAATGCCGTACTTCTGGCAGATGAAGGCCGCCTGGGTTCCTTTGCCGGCGCCGGGGGCGCCCAACAGGATCAATCGCATGGTGGTTGTCTCGGGTCTTGGTGATACGGTGTTTCAGGGCAGGATAGCACGCGAAAACCTGCGCCTGCCTGACGCCGAGGCTCAGTCAGCGCTGGGCCACAGGGCCCGCACGCGGGCCAGGTCTTCGGGGGTGTCCACCCCGGGCGCCGGGGCCCGCGCGGCCCGGTGCACGGCGATGCGCTCGCCATGCCAGAGCACCCGCAACTGTTCCAAAGATTCCAGTTGCTCCAGCGGCGAGACCGCCAGGCTCGGGAACCGGCGCAGGAAGCCTGCACGGTAGGCGTACAGGCCGATGTGGCGCAGGGCCTGGCCCTCGGGCAGTGCCGGGCCCAGCGGGCCGGCGGCGTCGCGCCACCACGGCATCGGCGCTCGGCTGAAGTAGAGGGCCCGGCCGGCCAGGTCGCAGACGACCTTGACCACGTTGGGGTTCACGAACTCGGCGCGGTCGGTCAAGACATGCGCGGCCGTGGCCACCGCACACTCCGGGCGGGCGCGCAGCAGCGCCGCGCAATCGGCGATCAGCGCGGGCTCGATCAGCGGCTCGTCACCCTGTACGTTGACCACCACCTCGTCACCATCCAGCCCCAGCAGCTCGCAGGCCTCGGCCAGGCGGTCGCTGCCGCTGACATGGTCGGTCCGCGTCAGCAGGGCCTGCACGCCATGCGCCAGGCAGGCGGCGACGGTCGCCTGGTCATCAGCCGCCACCCAGACCTGACGGGCGCCCGCACGCGCCGCACGCTCGGCGACGCGAACCACCATCGGCTTGCCGCCGATGTCGGCCAGCGGCTTGTTGGGCAGGCGGGTCGAGGCCAGCCGGGCCGGGATCAAGACCGAGAAGCTCACACCTCTTCCTCGGCGGGCAGGGCCCGGGCTTCGCTGTCCAGCATGACCGGGATGCCATCGCGTACCGGGTAGGCGCGGCGGTCGGCCGGACAGACCAGTTCGAGTGGGCGCAGCTCGCTGTCGCGTTTCAGGGTCAGGGGGCCCTTGCACAGGGGGCAAACCAGCATCTCGGTCAAGCGGTGATCCAGGCTCATGGGGCGGCGCGGTGTGAAGGGGGCACGGGAAGGCGGCGCTGCATTTCCTGCATCAGCGCCGGGGGAAGCTGAAAGTCTAGCGCCACGACCCAGACCTGCGTGCTGCCCACGGCGTCTGACGGCAGCTTGGCGGCGTCCTTTTCGGTGACCAGGATTTCGCGGGCGCCGGGTGGCCAGGGCAGGGGGGAAAAGCTGGCGTGGTCTGGCAAGGCCAGCCTGTCGATGCACAGGCCCTCGGCCTCCAGCGTCCTGAAGAAGCGCTCGGGCTCGCCCAGGCCCGCGGCCGCAAGCAGGCGGCGCCCACCGAAGGCCGACCAGGGCAGCGCCGCTGCTCGGTCGCCAGCCCACCAGGCTGCCAACGGCACGGGTGAGGCCAGTGAGCGCCTCGCCGAGAAGCCGGGCAGCGGCGTGCTCGGGGCGTCGGCGTTGTAGAGCACCAGCATACGTGGCGACAGGGCCGCTGGCAGCGGCCTGCGCAGGGGCCCGGCCGGCAGCGTCAGGCCGTTGCCCGCGCCGCGCCCGTCGAAGACCACCAGTTCCACCTCGCGCGGCAGCCGGCGTTGGCCGAGACCGTCGTCGGACAGCAGCAGGTCGACCTCCGGGTGCGCCTGCAGCAGGGCGCGCGCGGCCGCCACCCGATCTCGCCCGACCATCACCCGCGCGCCGGTGCGCCGGTGGATCAGCAGCGGTTCATCGCCAGTGAGCGCGGCTGGCGAGCCGGCAAGGACCTCGACGAGCCCGTCGCCCGTGCGGCCATAGCCCCGGGAGACCACGCCTGGCGTCCACCCCTGCAGGCGCAGCTGGTCGATCAGGGCGATCACGGTGGGTGTCTTGCCCGCACCACCGACCACCAGGTTGCCGACGACGATCACCGGGACGCCCACGGTCTGCACCGGCCCCTGCCGATGTTCGGCCCAGGTGGCCAGGGCGTCGTAGACCCAACTGAGCGGTTGCAGCAGCCGCATGGCCAGGCTGGGCCGAGAGCGCCACCAGTGGGCCTGCACCATGATCGACAGGCGGCGTGCAAGCCCGGGCGCCGGCACGGCTGCTCTGCTCAAGGCGAGGCGCTGTGGCCGCTGCCCGGCCCCTGCGCCGCGAAGGTCACGCGGACCAGGCCGGCGCGCCTGGCGGCGTCCAGCACGTTGATGACCGACTGGTGCGCCGCCGTCGCATCGGCGGAAATGATGATGAACGGATCCTGCCGCTCCGACGCGGCCGAACGAAGCGCTGCGGCCAGCAATTCGACACTGCGGCCCTCGACGGCCTGGCGGTCGACCGCATAGCGGCCATCGGCGGACACCCCGACGATGATCTCGGCCGGGCGGTCCTTCGCGGCCTCGGCGTCGGCCGCGGGCAGGTTGACCTGAAGCTCCGTGAACTTCGAGTAGGTGGTCGACAGCATCAGGAAGATCAGGATCACCAACAACACGTCGATGAACGGGATCAGGTTGATCTCGGGCTCGTCGTGCCGGTCGCCACGGAAGTCCATGCTGTGCTCAGCCCCGCGCCTGCATGCGCAGCAGGTGGTGCAGGACGCGCTCGGCGCCTTGCTCCATGTCGTGCAGGTAGTCGTTGACGCGGCCACGGAAGTAGCGGTGGCACATCAGCGAGGGGATGGCCACCATCAGGCCAAAGGCCGTGTTGTACAGCGCCACCGAGATGCCATGGGCCAGCTGGGCCGGGTTGCCGCCGCTGCCCGGCGATTGCGAGCCGAAGATCTCGATCATGCCGATTACCGTTCCCAGCAGGCCCAGCAAGGGAGCGGCCGAGGCGATGGTGGCGAGCGCGTTGAGGTAGCGCTCCAGCTGGTGCGCGGCAGAGCGCCCGGCAGCCTCGAAACCGTCGCGCAGCAGGGTCTCGGTGCAGCGTGGGTCCTGCACCACCATCCGGATGCCGGAGGCCAGCAAGGCACCCAGCGCGGAGTTGCCGGCCAGCTTGCCCAGCGTGTCGTTCGATGGCATGCCCTGGCGCAGCACCTGCAGCACCTCGTCAACCAGCCCGGTGGGGGCAATGCGGCTGCGCCGCAGCGCCGTGGCACGCTCGAATATCAGGGCCAAGGCGGCCACCGAACACAGGATCAAGGGCCAAATCGGCCACCCAGCGGCTTGTATGATCGACAGCAAGAGAGCCTCTGGCCCAAGGGCCCGGGGAAACAGGACGGGCGATTATGGACTGAACGCGCAGGCCCCCTGCCCACGCCAACCAACTGTCCCCAGGCGCTGTGGAAAACACTGTGGGCAAACGGCGCGCAACCCCACGAACCGCGTGATTCCGCGCCGTCCCGAGACACATTGCCACAAAAACAGGCGCCGCGAATGTTCGACACGCCCCCCGGTTCGCTGCAGGTCTGGTCGGTCGCCAGCCTGTTGCTTGCGGTCTCCGACGCGCTGGCCGCGCGCTTCTCGGCGGTGGCGGTGCGCGGTGAGCTCTCAGGCTGGAGCCGGGCCGCCAGCGGCCACTGCTACTTCACGCTGAAGGACGCGTCGGGCGCCGGCCTGCGCTGCGCCATGTTCCGGCGCGCCGCGCAGATGGTGCCGTTCGCCCCGGCCGACGGCCAGCAGGTCGAACTGCGCGGCCGCCTCGCTGTCTACGAGGCGCGTGGCGAGTTGCAGCTGGTGGTCGAATCCATGCAGCGGGTCGGTGCCGGCAACCTGTACGAGGAGTTCCTGCGCTTGCGCGCCCGCCTCGAAGCCGAGGGCCTGTTCGACCCGTCGCGCAAGCGGCCTATCCCGGCTTTCCCGCGCCGCATTGCCGTGGTCACCTCGCCCAGCGGTGCCGCGATTCACGACGTTCTGACGACACTGGCCCGCCGCGCCGGGCACATCGAGGCGTTGCTGGTGCCGACACTGGTGCAAGGCGCGGCCGCGCCCGCCGAGATAGCCCGTGCCATCGCCAGCGCCAACCAGGACGGCGGGGCCGACCTGATCGTGTTGTGCCGGGGGGGAGGCTCCCTGGAGGACCTGTGGGCCTTCAACGATGAGCGGGTGGTCCGGGCGGTGCGCGGCAGCCGGCTGCCGGTGGTCTGCGGCGTGGGTCACGAGACCGACATCACGCTGGCCGATCTGGCGGCCGACCTGCGAGCGCCCACCCCCACGGCGGCTGCCGAACTGGCCGCACCGGCGCGTACCGATCTGTTGCGCGCACTGGCCCAGCAGGAGGATCTGATGCGCCGCCGGCTGCGCCAGCGGCTGGAGGGCGCCGCCCAGCGGATCGACACGCTGGCGCTGCGCCTGAAGCTGCCGGCCCAGCGTGTGGGCGCCGAACGTGCCCGGCTCGCGACCCTGGCGCAACGCCACCAGGCCACCTTGCGGCAGGCACTGGGCCTGCGGCAGCAGGAACTCCAGCACTGCTCGGCCCGGCTGACGCAGGCAGCGCGTGCAGGCTGCCAACGTCAGGGCGATCAGCTGAACGCCCGTGCGGCGCGCCTGTCGGCGCTCGACCCTGCGCAGGTGCTGCGGCGTGGTTATGCCTGGGTCGAGACGCCGGAGGGCCGCGCCATCGTCTCGGCGCAAGGCCTGGCGAAGGGCCAATCCCTGCGGGCCGTCTGGGTCGACGGCAGCGCCCTCGCCACGGTGGACGAGGTGCATCCGGCCGGCGATCAACCCTAGGCCCGTCGGGCGGGCCCGGGCCTGCCTACAATGCGTCGGAAATTGCCCTTTGCGCGCGTGGCCGGCCTGGCCGCGTGGCCCCAACCCACGAAAGGAACACGCATGGAACACACCCTGCCGCCGCTGCCGTTCGGCCTGGACGACCTGGCCCCGCACATGAGCCGCGAGACCCTGGAGTACCACCACGGCAAGCACCACAACGCCTATGTGGTGAACCTGAACAACCTGCAGAAGGGCACCGAGTTCGAGGCGCTGTCGCTGGAGGAGATCGTCAAGAAGTCCAGTGGCGGCGTCTACAACAACGCGGCCCAGATCTGGAACCACACCTTCTTCTGGAACTGCCTGAAGGCCGGTGGCGGCGGTGAACCCAGCGGTGCGCTCGCGACCGCCATCAACACGAAGTTCGGCAGCTACGCCGAGTTCAAGGACGCCTTCACCAAGAAGGCGATCGGCAACTTCGGATCGGGCTGGACCTGGCTGGTCAAGAAGGCCGATGGCTCGGTCGACATCGTCAACATGGGCGCCGCCGGCACCCCGCTGACCACCGGCGACAAGCCCTTGCTGACCCTCGACGTGTGGGAGCATGCCTACTACATCGACCACCGCAACATGCGCCCGCGTTTCATCGAGACCTTCTTCAGCTCACTGGTGAACTGGTCGTTCGCCGAAGCGAACTACGCCTGACTTTCAGCGTTTGCCCTGAACAAGCCGGCCCCGCGCCGGCTTTGTTTTTTTGTTACCCTCGCGGCCCGACCGTACCCGGAGCCCGAACCGCGATGCGCATCCTGCTGGTGGAAGACGACCCCGCGCTGAGCCTGGGCGTGGCGCGTGGCCTCGAGCGCGAGGGCTGGCAGGTGGACGTGCTGTCCGACGGCGAGCAGGCGATGTCCGAAGGCCTGGTCGGCCAGTACGACTTGTGCATCCTGGATCTCGGCCTGCCGCGCCGCGATGGCATGGAGGTGCTGCGTCACTGGCGGGCGCGCGGCGCACGCATGCCGGTGCTGTTGCTGACGGCCCGTGACGAGCTGGCCGACCGGGTGCAGGGCCTCGATGCCGGTGCCGACGACTACCTCGTCAAGCCCTTCGACCTGCCCGAGCTGCTGGCCCGCATCCGGGCGCTGAAGCGGCGTGCCGAGGGCCGGCTCGACGAGACGCTGCAACTCGGCGAGCTGAAGCTCGATATCGCCCACCGCGAACTCACCCACCAGGGCCAGCGCATCGCGTTGAGCCCGCGCGAGCTGGCCCTGACCGAACTCCTGATGCAGAAGGCGGGCCGGGTGGTGCCCAAGGAGTCGATCGTGGCGCGCATGTCGAGCTGGGAGGCCGACTTCAGCGAAAACTCGGTCGAGGTCTACGTGCACCGGCTGCGCAAGCGCTTTGCCGAACTGGGCGTGGTGATCCGCACCGTGCGCGGCTTCGGCTACCTGATGGAAGTGGCCGGCACCGGTGAATGAGTTGCCCACGGCCGGCCCGAGCGTGCGCCGCGCATTGCTGCGGCCGCTGCTGTGGAGCTGGGGAATCGGCCTGCTGGCGGCGGTGGTGGGGGCCTACTGGCTGGCCCGCACCAGCGCCAACGCCGCCTTCGACCGTGGCCTGCAGGACGAGGCCAGCGCGCTGGCCGCCAGGGTCACCTGGTCCGATCGTGGGCCGCTGCTGGACCTCAGCCGGCAGGCGATGGAGCTCGTGACCTGGGACCGGGATGACCGCAACGGCTTCGTCATGGTGGATGCCGATGGCAACACGCTGGCCGGCGACTCGCGCGTGCCGCTGCCGCCCGCTCGCCTGAGGAAGACCAGCTTCGAGCAGCCACGGCTTTTCGACGCGACCTTCGAAGGCGAGCCGGTCCGCGGCGTGATGTTTTCGGTGAGCTCGCCGATGCTGGACCGCTCGGTCTCTGTGATCGTGGTCGAGACCAAGACCAAGCGCAATGTGCTGATGCGCGACCTGCAGTTGTCCATCGTGCTGCCGGCCGTCGCGCTGGGCGCGGTGACCTTTCTTCTCATCGGGTGGGGCATCCGGCGCGGCCTGCAGCCGCTGCGGGACGTGGCCACCGAGGTGGCACTGCGCGACGCCCAGGATTGGCGCCCGCTGCCACTGCAGCATGTGCCGCGCGAGGCGGTGCCGCTGATCGAACGCATCAACAGCCTGTTGGCCGACGTCGAGCAATCCATCCAGCTGCAGCGGCGCTTCGTGGCCGATGCCGCCCACCAGCTGCGCACGCCGGTGGCAGGCATCCGCGTCCTGGCCCAGAACCTCGAGCAGGAGCTCGCGCTGGCCACGGGCGACGACGCGGGGTGGCGGCCGCTGCTGACGCAGCTGGGGCGCTCCACCGAGCGCTTGTCGCGGCTCATCGGGCAGTTGCTGAGCCTGGCCCGGTCGGAGACGGCGTTGGCCATGGACGGCGAACACCAGACCATGGACATCGTGCCGCTGTTGCGCGAGGCGGCCGAGCCGCTGGTGCTGCAGGGCCTGCGAGACGGGCGCAGCATGGAACTGGATGCGCCCGACACCCCGGTGCCGGCGCGCGCCCACCCGCTGTGGCTGGGCGAGGTGGTCAACAACCTGCTGGACAACGCACTGCGCTACGGTGGCCGGCGTGTCACCTTGCGGGTGCGCAGCCGGCCAGAGGGCGGAGCCGAGGTGGTGGTCGAGGATGACGGGCCCGGCGTGGCCCCGGATCAGTTGCCGCGCCTGTTCGAGCCCTTCTGGCGTGGCGACCGGGCCGATCTGCGCAACGACGGTGGCACCGGCCTCGGCTTGACCATCGCCCGAGAGGTGGTGCTGCGCCTGGGTGGCCAGATCCAGGCCGAATCACGCCCGGCCTTCGAGGGCCTGCGGTTCACCATCAGGCTGGCCGCCTGAGGCTCATCGAGCGAACAGCGGCCCGCTGAGCTTGTCGCCGGCCTTCAGGCCGAGCTTGGCGAACCAGCCCTTGTTCATCTCGAGCACGTAGCGCACCGGCTTCTTGGAGCAATGCGAATCGTCCTTCAGCGGCGCCATCTCCTCGATGTTGACGATGCTGCCGTCGTCGGCCAGGAAGGCCGCCGACAACGGGATCAGCGTGTTGCGCATCCAGAAGCACTGGGTGGCCGGCGAGTCGAAGATGAAGATCATGCCCTCATGAGCTGGCATCTGTTGCCGGTACATCAGGCCGGTCGAACGTTGCTCGGGCGTCTTGGCCACCTGCGCCACGATGTTGTGCATGCCGGATTTCAGCGTCACGGTGGGCAGGTTCTGGGGCTGGCCCTGCGCCAAGGCACCCACCTGGAAAAGCAAGGCGGCCGTGGCGAGCAGCCTACTGCGGAAGGGGCGATTCTGTCGAGTCTTGATCAATGTCATGTCCGGGCATCCAATCGATGACAAGATTATCGAACGCCCGATCCCCCACTGGCGCCGACACGCCCCACATGCCCACCTCCGCCTTAGCCGCCGCCGCGCCCCCCAGCGCGGAACTGGCCGTGCTCGACGATCCGGTCGAGCAGCAGGCATTCACCCGCTGGCGTGACGACGGTGTCGGCCAGCGCCGGGGCGAGTCCAGCTTCCTGCTGACCGGCATGCACTGCGCGGCCTGTGCCGGGCTGATCGAGGCGGCGCTGGCCGCCGTGCCGGGCGTCGAGCGGGCTGAGGTCAGCGCCGCCGCCCAGCGGGCCCAGGTGCGCTGGGATCCGGCCCGAACCCGCTTGTCCAGCCTGGTGCTGGCGGTTCGCGCCGCCGGCTACGACGCCGTGCCGGATGCCGCGGCTCCGGCGCGGGCCTTGCGCGAGCGCGAGCGGCGCACGGCCTTGTGGCGCCTGTTCGTCGCCAGCTTCTGCGCCATGCAGATCATGATGTTCGCCACCCCCAGCTACGTGGCGCAGGCCGGGGAACTGGCCCCTGACCTCCGGCAACTGCTCAACTGGGGCAGCTGGTTGCTGTGCCTGCCGGTGCTGCTGTTCTCGGCCGGCCCGTTCTTCCAGGGTGCCTGGCGCTCCCTGCGGTCCCGCCGCCTGGGCATGGACGTGCCGGTGGCGCTGGGCATCGCGGTCGGCTTCGTGGCCAGCAGTGGCGCTACCTTCGACCCCAATGGCGTGTTCGGCCATGAGGTCTATTTCGACTCCGTCTCGATGTTCGTCGCGTTTCTGCTGGGAGCGCGCTTCCTGGAGACGGCGGCGCGCCACCGGGCGGCGGCATCGCTGGAGGCGGCGCTGGCGGGGATGCCGGAGACCGCCCGGCGGCTGCGCGACGACGGCGAAGTCGATGTCGTCAGCGTTCACCGCCTGCGCCCCGGCGATCGGGTGATGGTGGCCCTGGGCGCCGCGTTCCCGGCTGATGGCAGCCTGGACAGCGGCCGCACCCAGGTCAACGAGAGCCTGCTGACGGGCGAGTCGCACCCCGTGCCGCGCCAGGTGGGGGACCCGGTCGTCGGCGGCAGCGTGAACCTCGGCGCACCGGTGGTGCTGCGGGTCGAGCGGGTGGGGGCCGACACGCGGTATGGCGCCATCGTCTCGATGATGCGCGAGGCCATGACCCAGCGCCCGGCGCTGGCACGGCAGGCAGACGCGTGGGCGGGCCCCTTCCTCGGCGCAGTGCTGCTGCTGGCCGCACTGTCGGCCGTCGTCTGGAGCTGGATCGACCCGTCACGCGTGGTCAGCGTGGCGGTGGCGGTGCTGATCGTGACCTGCCCCTGTGCACTCTCGTTGGCGGTGCCGTCTGCCCTGGTGGCGGCCGCCGGGGCGCTGGCCCGGCGCGGCGTGATGCTGCAGCGCCTGGATGCGCTGGAGTCGCTGGCCCGCATGGGCACCTTGTTTCTCGACAAGACAGGTACCCTGACCGAGGACCGCCCGGTCTGCGTGGCCCAGCATCGGGTCGACGCGGCTGGCACCTCGGTGGGCGCGGTGGCCCCGTCCGATCGCCAGCGTGCGGTGGCCCTGGCGCGCTGGTCCTCGCACCCACTGGCGCAGGCCCTGGCGGCCGACATGGTGCCGGGTGACAGCGGCGGCTGGTCCGAGGTCACCGAGCAGCCCGGTCGGGGTCTCGAAGCGCGAGACACCACCGGCGCTGCGTGGCGCCTGGGTGCCTGGTCCTGGGTGGTGGGCGTCCAGCGCGCCGAGCCGGTGCTGCCGCAGGCCTTGCCGGTGGTCTGGTTCGGCCCGGTCGGCCGGCCCACGCTGCGCTTCGATTTCGACGAGCGGCTTCGGCCCGACGCGGCCGAGGCCATCGCGGCCCTTCAGTCCGACGGCGTGCGCCTGGCGTTGCTCTCCGGCGATGCGACGGCTCGTGTGCAGCGGCTGGCCGTTCGCCTGCATCTGGCCGACGCGCGTGGCGACGCCCGCCCCGAGGACAAGCTCGCGGCCATCGCGGCAGCGCAGTCGCGCGGTGAGGTGGTCGGCATGGTCGGCGATGGCGTCAACGACGCGCCGGTGCTGGCCCGGGCCGATGTGTCGCTGGCGATGGGGCAGGGCGCCATGGTGGCCCGCCTGCATGCCGACGCCGTGATCGTCTCGAACCGCCTGAGCGACCTGGTGCTGGCGCGCCGCCTGGCGCAGCGCATGCTGAGCATCGTCAAGCAGAACCTGATCTGGGCCGCGGTCTACAACGCGGCCTGCGTGCCGCTGGCCCTGGTGGGCTGGCTGCCGCCCTGGGCCGCCGGCCTGGGCATGGCCTGCAGCTCGTTGTTCGTGGTGGCCAACGCCTTGCGCCTTGCACGGGCCTGACGCATGGACATCCTGTACCTGCTGATCCCGCTGTCCGCCGTGCTGGTGCTGGCCATCATCGGCCTGTTCGGCTGGGCGTTGCACCGAGGGCAGTTCGACGATCTCGAACGCGAAGGTGAGCGAATCCTGCAACACGAGGTGAATGCGATTGACGACGATCAAGCGCCCGTCACCGGCGATCAAAAACAATCCGCGCTGAGTTAGAGAAGAGCACAAGGAGTCCATCCATGGCAAACAGTTCCGCACCGGCGCAGCCGGTCTACAGTGACACGGTGGTGAGGTGGTTTTCCCTCGTCGCGGTGTTGTACGGCATCGTCGGGATGTTGGTCGGCGTCATCATCGCCGCCCAACTGGCCTGGCCGGAGTTGAACTTCGGCATCCCGTTCCTGAGCTACGGCCGCTTGCGGCCGCTGCACACCAACGCGGTGATCTTCGCGTTCGGCGGCTCGGTCTTGTTCGCCACCAGCTACCACGTGGTGCAGCGGACCTGCCAGACGGCGCTGTTCCTGCCCAAGCTGGCGATGTTCACCTTCCTCGGGTGGAACCTGGTCATCGTGCTGGCGGTGATCACGTTGCCGCTGGGCATGACCCAGGGCAAGGAGTACGCCGAGCTCGAGTGGCCGATCGACCTGCTGATCGCCGTCGTCTGGGTGGCCTATGCGGTGGTGTTCTTCGGCACGGTGGGCACCCGCAAGGTGCGCCACATCTACGTGGCGAACTGGTTCTTCGGGGCCTTCATCATCGCCGTCGCGCTGCTGCACATCGTCAACAGCGCGGCCGTGCCCGTCAGCCTGACCAAGAGCTACTCGGCCTATGCCGGCGTGCAGGACGCGATGGTGCAGTGGTGGTACGGCCACAACGCGGTGGGCTTCTTCCTCACCGCCGGCTTCCTGGGGATCATGTACTACTACATCCCCAAGCAGGCCGAGCGCCCGGTGTACTCGTACCGGCTGTCGATCGTGCACTTCTGGGCCCTGATCTTCACCTACATGTGGGCGGGCCCGCACCACCTGCACTACACCGCGCTGC
>JADMKA010000102.1 GCA_018780145.1 Vitreoscilla sp.
GCTCCTCGCGCACGATGCAGTCGCTGATCTTGTCCATGCCGCTGCCGCCGTCGGCCTCCGGGTAGCGCACGCCGAGCAGGCCGAGTTCACCCCAGCGGCGAAACACCTCGCGCGGGAAGGACTCTTCTTCCTCGGCCCGCGTCACCAGCGGCGCCAACTCTTCACGGCACATGCGGCGCACTGTTTCGCGCACAGCCTCGTGTTCGACGGAGAAGGAAAAATCCAGGCTCATCGATTTCCCCCCTCGTCCCGCGCCGGCCCGGATACCGCCCGCGACACCAGCGCCGCCCGGTCCCGGAGTTCCTCGCCCAGCGCCTTGATCGCGGAGCGCGGCAACTGGGCCGTGAACCCGGTGCCGCTGATGGCCATCACGGGTGTGCCGGCCGAATCGACGACAGCACAGGAAACGCTGGTCACGCCCTTGACGTAGCACCCCTGATCAACCGCGTAACCCTTGCGGGCCGCTTCATCCACGCTGCGCATATAGGCGTCGAACCCCGGTGGATCGTCCCAACGCAGCGCTTCTACACGGCGCCGCAGCTCGGCCCGCGTCAAGCCCGAGTGGGCCGCAATGCTGCGGCCGAGCGCCGAAATGAACATCGGCAATCGCTGCCCGATGTTCATGTGCACGCGCATCGTCGCATCGTTGTCGGCACGGTCCACGAGCACCACCCGCTCCTCCGAGGCGCGATGCCACAGCGTGGCCGTCACGCCGTGGCTGGCGGCCAGCGATTCCAGGTGGGGATGGACAAGGCGTGCGTAAGACGCTGTCTCGAGCGCGCCCTTGGCAAGTTCCACAAGCCCCAAGCCGACGCGGTAGGTCTTGGTCGCTTCGTCGAAAGTCACGAGCCTTTCGTGAACCAAGGTCTTCAGAAGATTGAAACACGTGCTCGAGTTCAGACCGAGATCGCGCGAAATACGACTGACCCCCACCGGCGTGGCGGCGATCGACAGATAACGCACGACCGCCAGCCCACTGGCCAGGGCGCCGACAACTTTCTCTGGCGGTTCGATGCGGTCCATGCGCAAGTTCATCAACGTTGATCACAAGCTAGCGATCTTGACACGACGGAACAGATGGGTCTAGACTTTTTCGCCATACGGATGATTATTCTCTATCGCGAATGATGAGCCAAACATGAACTTGACCCGACGTACGATCCTCGCGCTGCCGATGTTCGCCACCGGCCCGCTGCGGGCCCAGGAGAGCTATCCGACAAGACCGATCACCCTCGTCATTCCGTCGGTGGCAGGCGGCATCCTCGACACGATCGGGCGCATCGTTGGCCGGAGCCTGGAGCCGCTGGGTCAGACGGTCGTTTATCAGAACGTCCCTGGCGCCGGCAGCATCCTGGGGACCGACGTGGTCGCCAAGGCGGCTGCCGACGGCTACACGCTCGCAGTGGTTGCCACCAGCCACGCCATCAACCCGAGCGTCTACGCGAAGATGCCGTATGACACGTCTCGCGACCTCGCGCCGGTCGCCCATACCGTCAATCTGACCAACCTGCTCGTCGTCAACCCAGCGGTGCAGGCCAACCACCTGCAGGAGTTGATTGCGCTGGCCAAACGCAAACCGGGCAGCCTGACCTTCGGCTCGGCGGGCATCGGTCAATCGAACCATCTTTCGGGAGAGATGCTCCGCGTCGCCGCTGGCATCGACATCGTGCATGTGCCCTACAAGGGCAGTGCCGCCGCCATGAACGATGTGCTGGCCGGTCACATCTCGATGATGTTCGTCGATCTGCTGTCGGCCATGCCGCACGTCAAGGCAGGAAAGCTGAGGGTGATGGCGGCAACCGGTTTGCAGCGGTCCGCCTCGGCGCCGGACATCCCGACGCTTCACGAATCCGGCCTGACCGGGTTCAACGGCAATTCCTGGCTCGGCCTGGTCGGCCGCGCCGGGACGCCGAAGTCGGTCATCGACAAACTCAGCGCCGCCGTGACCCACGGTCTTCGGGACAGTGCGATGCGTCAGCGACTGATCGCTCAAGGGGTTGAACCTGTCGGCGGCTCAGCGGAAGAGTTCGCCAACTTCCTCGAGATTGAGACCAAGCGCTATGCCGCCGCTGTCTTGGCGGCCGGTATCAAGCGCGAGTAGTCGCCGGTCGGGCCGCAGCGGATGCGGTGAAGACCCGATGCCCGTAAAAACCCGCAACCCGCGCCTTTGCGTGGGTGTTGGTACCGCGCCCAGGCAGGGCAAACATCGTCGGGTATCCACGGTAGAGAGAGATTGGCGTTTGGCCTAATGTTAGTTAGTTGCTTATGGTCACACGCAACACAGACGTGTGCCAGTCAACGCAGTCGGTTCCCAATACACCCGCACTGCGGGCGTTTCACCCACCAAGGAGACACACAGTGGACTTTCGAAATCTTCTCGTTGGCACGCTCGGCATATCGGCTGCCGCAGTTGCACATGCGCAATCCACCGTCACGCTGTACGGCCTACTGGACGTCGCGCCCGCCGTGTTCAGTCGAACCAATGCAGCGGACGACCGCATGGTCAAGCTCAACTCCGACACGGGAAGTTCGTCGCGCTTTGGCCTGAGAGGCACGGAAGATCTCGGCGGAGGTCTCTCCGCCTTCTTCAACCTGGAATCTCCAATCGACCCGAAGAGCGGCGCTGTCGCCGGTGGCGCAAGCTCCGGCGCCTGCAATCCTGCCGCGGGATGCACCGCGGCAACGACGGCGGCGTTCTGGCGCCGTAACGCCTATGTCGGACTGAAGGGATCGTTCGGCGAGGTCACCCTGGGCCGCAACTACACCGCTGCCGTCATCAAGCAGGCCGGTACGCTCAGCGCCACCCCATCAGGCATCAATACCGGCATGGGCCTGACACTGCTGTCTCAAGGCATCAGCAACGACTTCTGGAACAGCAACCAGATTCGCTACGACAGTCCGC
>JADMKA010000053.1 GCA_018780145.1 Vitreoscilla sp.
CCACCGACACCGCCGCGGCGCTGCGCGGCGCCGAGATCGGCGCCGAGATCGTGCTGAAGGCCACCAAGGTGGACGGCGTCTACTCCGCCGACCCCAAGAAGGATCCTGAGGCGACGCGCTACGTCAACATCACGTTCGACGAGGCGATCGCGCGAAACCTGCAGGTGATGGACGCCACCGCGTTCGCGCTGTGCCGCGACCAGAAGCTGCCGATCAAGGTGTTTTCCATCTTCAAGCCCGGCGCCCTCAAACGCGTGGTGATGGGCGAGAACGAAGGCACCCTGGTGCACGTTTGACGACGAGTATTGGAGCGTTTGCAGCCATGACGATTTCAGACATCAAGAAGAACGCCGAGGGCAAGATGGCCAAGTCCGTCGAGGCCTTCAAGGGTGAACTGCAGAAGATCCGCACCGGCCGGGCCCACCCCGGCATCCTCGACCAGGTGCATGTGGACTACTACGGCTCGATGGTGCCCATCAGCCAGGTGGCCAACGTGAACCTGCTCGATGCCCGCACGATCAGCGTCCAGCCCTGGGAGAAGGGCATGGGGGCCAAGATCGAGAAGGCCATCCGCGAATCGGATCTGGGCCTGAACCCTTCGTCACAGGGCGACCTGATCCGCGTGCCGATGCCGGCGCTGACGGAAGAGCGGCGCAAGGATCTGACCAAGGTCGTGCGGCACGCTGGCGAGGAGGCCCGCATCGCCGTGCGCAACCTGCGCCGCGACGCCAATGAGCACCTGAAGAAGCTGCTCAAGGACAAGGACATTTCCGAAGACGACGAGCGCCGCGCCCAGGACGAGGTACAGAAGCTCACCGACCGCACGATCAGCGAGATCGATCGGCTCGTGCAGGGCAAGGAAGCCGACATCCTGGCGGTCTGACCTCGCGCCCATGTCCGCACCTTCGCCGTCAGCGGCCCCACGAGACCCATCGGTGCCGCGCCATGTGGCCATCGTGATGGATGGCAACGGCCGCTGGGCCCGGCGGCGTTTCATGCCGAGGGTCTTCGGGCACAAGTTCGGCATGGAAACGGTGGTGCGCGTCATCGACGATTGCGCGGCCCGTGGCATCGAGTACCTCACCGTCTACGCCTTCTCGTCCGAGAACTGGAAGCGCCCCGACGAGGAAGTCTCGGGGCTGATGAACCTGGTGCTGGTCGGCGTCTCGAAGTACCTGACGCGCCTGGCGAAAAACGGCGTTCGCATCAAGGTCATGGGCGACCGCAGCGCGGTTTCCGAAAAGGTCCGCCAGGCCTGGAACGAGGCCGAGGAGTTGACCCGTGACAATCGGGGGCTCACGCTCACGGTGGCCTTCAACTACGGCGGGCGCTGGGACATCGTGCAGGCGTGCAAACGGGCGTTGGCTGATGGCGTGTCGGCCGCGGACCTCAGCGAGGAATCGCTGAGCCGATATCTGGCACTGGCGCATGCGCCAGACCCCGACCTCTTCATCCGCACGGGCGGCGAGGTCCGGGTCAGCAACTTCCTGCTGTGGCAACTGGCTTACGCCGAGTTCTATTTCACCGATTGCCTCTGGCCTGATTTCGATGCCACCGAGATGGACCGGGCGATTGCCGCCTTCGCCGGCCGCGACCGGCGCTTTGGTGGTGTCAAGACCGATCCCAACGAGGCCACGGCCTGAAAGGACCGCATGCTCGGTCAGCGCGTGATCACCGCCGTGGTGTTGCTGGCACTGCTGCTGCCGGCCCTGTTCGCCGAGAGCCTGGTGCCTTTTGCACTGCTGACCGTGCTGATGATCGCCGCCGCCGGCTGGGAGTGGGGTCGCCTGAACGGGTTGTCGATGGGCATGTCGCTGGCGCTGGGGGCCGCTGTGGGCGCCACCTGCGTGCTGGCCTGGCGTGCAGGCTGGGCGAGCGCCGCTCCGCCGGCGGCCTGGTGGGTGGCTTGCGGTTGCTGGGTGCTGGGTGGCTCTGCGGCGTTGAGGGCCGGCCCCGGCGCGTGGCCACGCCTGTCCCGCGGGGCTCGCCTGTGGGTCGGCTGGCTGGTGCTGTCGGTGGCCTGGTTGGCCCTGGCTGCAGCCAAGTCGCGTGGTGTGGGCTTCATTTTGTCCGCGCTCTGCCTGGTGTGGATGGCCGATATCGCGGCGTACTTCGGCGGCCGGGCCTTCGGTCGCCGCAAGTTGGCGCCATCGATCAGCCCGGGCAAGAGTTGGGAAGGGGTTTGGTCCGGCATGGTCGGCGTGGCGCTGTTGGCTGCTGGCTGGATGGCTGCTGAAGCGGCCGGTTTCCTGGGCGGTCCTCCCAGCCTCTTTTCTGTGCTGCGAGGCAACCTGGGATGGATGGGCCTGCTGTTGGCGATCGTGTTCCTGTGCACCATGAGCGTGATGGGTGACCTGGTCGAATCGCTGGCCAAGCGGGCCGTGGGTGCCAAGGATTCGAGCCGCCTGCTGCCCGGACACGGCGGCGTGCTCGACCGGGTGGACGCCTTGCTGCCTGCACTTCCGGCCGCGATGGCCCTGGCCAGCCTATGAACATGACCACGATTCCACCTCGGCAACGGCTGTGCGTGCTGGGCTCCACGGGCTCGGTGGGTGCCAACACCCTGGATGTGGCGGCACGCCACCCGGGCCGGTTCGAGATCGTCGCCCTGGCCGGACACATGCGGGTCGACGAGCTGTTTGCGCAATGTGTGCGCTGGAAGCCGCGTTTCGCAGCCATGGGGCAGCCGGCGCAGGCCGACGAATTGGCAAGGCGCCTGCGGGAAGCCGGTGTGGCCACCGAGGTGATGCACGGCCCCCAGGCACTGCGCGAACTGGCGGCCCACCCCGAGGTGGACACCGTGATGGCGGCCATCGTCGGCGCCGCGGGCCTGCCGCCCTGCATGGCCGCGGCCCGCGCCGGCAAGCGCCTGTTGCTGGCCAACAAGGAGGCCTTGGTGGTGGGCGGGGCCCAGTTCATGGCGGCGGTGGCCGAAGGCGGTGCGACGCTGCTGCCGATCGACAGCGAGCATTCGGCGATCTTCCAATGCCTGCCGGAAGACCGCTCCCAGTGGCACCAACGCATCGATCACATCGTGCTCACTGCCTCTGGCGGGCCGTTCCGCACGCGCGACCCGGCCACGCTCGGGCAGATCACGCCGGACCAGGCCTGTGCGCACCCCAATTGGGTCATGGGCCGCAAGATCTCGGTCGACTCGGCCACGATGATGAACAAGGCCCTCGAGGTCATCGAGGCCCGCTGGCTGTTCGATCTCAGGCCCGAGCAGATCCGCGTCGTGATCCATCCGCAAAGCATCATCCACTCGATGGTGGTGTGCCGCGACCAGTCAGTGTTGGCGCAACTGGGAACGCCCGACATGCGGGTGCCGATCGCCTATGGGCTGTCGTTCCCTCAGCGCATCGAGTCGGGCGCCGAGTCGCTGGATTTCCTTGGCCTGAAGGCCCTGACCTTCGAACCACCGGAGCCTGCGCGCTTCCCCGGGCTCTTCCTGGCCTGGGATGCGCTGCGCGGCCCGCATGGCACGACCGCCGTCCTGAACGCTGCCAACGAGGTGGCCGTGGCCGCCTTCCTGAACGGGCAGATCGCCTTCGACGCCATCCACCGCATCAACGCGTCCACGCTGGAGCAGGTCACGCCAGGCCTGGCGCTGGACGCGCCGGTCGAGGCCTTGCTGGAACTCGACGAGCATGCCCGCGCCGCCGCGCGTGCACGGGTGAGCGCCTGGCGGCGTTGAAGGCGGATCCGCGATGACCACCATCCTGGCCTTCCTGTTGACGCTCGGCATCCTGATCGTGGTGCACGAGTACGGCCACTACAAGGTGGCCCGCTGGTGTGGCGTGAAGGTGCTCCGCTTTTCGGTCGGTTTCGGCCAGGTCATCTGGCGCCGGCAGGCCACGCCGCAGTCCACTGAGTTCACCCTGTCGGCCATTCCCCTGGGCGGCTATGTCCGCATGCTGGACAGCCGGGAAGCCCCGGTTTCCCCTGACCAGGTCAGCCAGGCGTTCGACCATCAGCCGCTGCTGCGGCGTGTGGCCATCGTCGCCGCCGGGCCGGTGGCCAACCTGCTGCTCGCCGTGCTGCTCTATGCGGCATCTCAGTGGGTGGGCACCTCGGAGCCCCAGGCCATCCTGTCGACGCCACCTGCAAGAACCCTGGCGGCCGATGCGGGGCTGTCGGCGGGGGACTGGGTTCAGGCCACAGCCGGGCCTGACGGCGACTGGCAGGACGTCGCCTCCATGACCGATCTGCGTTGGCAGGTCACCCAGGCGGTGGTGCGTGGAGAGGATCTGAGCCTGCAGGTCAGTGACATGGACGGTGGCCATCGGCGGCAAGTGCAGCTGGGTTTGTCGGCCTTGGCGGGCCAGGAGGTCGATGCCGCGGCATTCCAGCGCATCGGGCTGGGTGCGCCGTTCCGCGCTCCAGTGATCGGCCAGGTCAACGAAGGCGGACCGGCTGCGCTTGCTGGCCTGAGGCCTGGTGACCTGGTGCTGGTGGTCGACGCGATGCCGGTGGGTGACGGTCAGGCGCTCATCGACCGGATCCGCGCCCAGGCGGGTGCCGAGGACGCCCCCATGCGATGGGTCGTCGAACGCGCCGGGCAGCGCCTCGAGCTCGAGGTCCAGCCGCGCCGAGTCGTCGAAGGCGACAAGACCTTCGGCCGCGTGGACGCCTTCATTGGTGGCGCGGCGCGCATGGTGACCGTGCGCCACGGCCTCTGGGACGGGCTGGCCCGTGGAGCGCAGCGCACCTGGGACATGTCGGTGTTGAGCCTGAAGATGCTGGGCCGCATGCTGACGGGCGAGGCTTCGCTTCGAAATCTCAGCGGGCCCATCACCATCGCCGACTACGCCGGCCAATCGGTCCAGCAGGGCCTGGGCTACTACCTGGGCTTCCTGGCGATGGTCAGCGTGAGTCTCGGCGTGTTGAACCTCCTGCCGCTGCCGATGCTCGATGGGGGGCACCTGATGTATTATCTTTTCGAGGGCGTGACCGGCCGGCCGGTCTCGGATCTGTGGCTCAAATGGCTGCAGCGCAGTGGGGCCTTCGTCCTGCTGCTCATGATGTCCATCGCTCTCTCCAACGACGTGGCCCGATTGCTGGGCCTGCAGTGACACCCTCCCGATGCCATTTCCCCTCGCCTTGACTTCGTTGCGTCCCTTGCCCGCGTGCGCGGTGCTGATCGCAGCCGCCACAGCCGCGCCTGCCGCCTGGGCCATCGAACCCTTCACGATCGGTGACATCCGCGTCGAGGGCCTGCAACGTGGCGACCCCGGCAGCGTGTTCGGCACCTTGCCCTTTCGCGTCGGCGACCAGTACAACGACGACAAGGGTGCCGCGGCGCTCCGCGCCCTGTTCGCCACCGGTCTGTTCAAGGACGTGCGCATCGACATCGAGGGACAGGTCGTCGTCGTGGTCGTGGAGGAGCGGGCGGTCATCGCCTCGGTCAACTTCATCGGCTTGCGGGAGTTCGACAAGGACACACTCGGCAAGGCGCTGAAGGACAACGGCATTTCCGAGGGCCAACCCTACGACAAGGCGGTGATCGACCGCGCCGAGCAGGAAATCAAGCGCCAGTACCTCACGCGCAGCCTGTATGGCGCCGAGGTGGTGACCACCGCGACACCGATCGAGCGCAACCGGGTCAACGTCACCTTCACGGTGGTCGAAGGCGACATCGCCAAGATCAAGGACATCCGCATCGAGGGCACCAAGGCCTTCAGCGAATCCAGCCTGTTGGACATGATGGATCTGACCACCGGCGGCTGGCTGAGCTGGTACACCAAGTCCGACCGCTATTCCCGCGCCAAGCTGAACGCCGACCTCGAGAAGATCCGTGCGCACTACCTGAACAAGGGCTACCTGGAGTTCGATGTCAAGTCGACCCTGGTGACCATCTCGCCCGACAAGCAGGACATCAGCATCCAGATCGTTGTCGAAGAGGGCCAGCCCTACACGGTGACGGCGGTGAAGCTCGAAGGCGAGTACCTTGGCCGCGAGGCGGATTTCCGCCAGCGCATCGCCATCCGCCCGGGCGAGCCCTACCGCGGCGACGAAGTCACCGCCACCACCCGCCTGTTCTCCGACCTGTACGGCACCTACGGCTACGCCTTCGCGCGAATCGAACCGCGCCAGGACATCGACCGCAAGACCGGTCAGGTGGTCGTCGTGCTGCAGGGCAGTCCCGGCCAGCGGGTGAACGTGCGCCGCGTCAACATCGCCGGCAACACCGTGACCCGCGACGAGGTGCTGCGCCGTGAGTTCCGGCAGTTCGAGTCGGCCTGGTACGACAGCGCGAAGATCAAGCTGTCGCGCGACCGCGTCGAACGCCTGGGCTACTTCGAAGAGGTCACCATCGACACCAACGAGGTGCCCGGTTCGCCCGACCAGGTCGACCTGATCCTCAACGTCAAGGAAAAGCAGACCGGCAGCCTGATGTTGGCCGCAGGCTACTCGACCGCTGGCCTGTCCTTTTCGGGATCGATCCGCAAGGAGAACGTCTTCGGCACGGGCAACTACCTGGGCCTGGAAGTCAACACCAGCCGGTTGAGCCGCAACCTGGTGGTCAGCACCGTCGACCCGTATTTCACCGATGACGGCGTGTCCCGCGCGCTGGATGTCTACTACCGTACGTCCAAACCGCTGAACAGCCTGGGCGATGCGTACCAGCTGGCCACGCCGGGCGCCTCGGTCCGGTTCGGGGTGCCCTTCACCGAGTACGACACCGTGTTCTTCGGTGTGGGCGTCGAGCAGACCATCATCGGCACCTCGGCGGGCGTGCCCAACAGCTACTACACCTTCGCCGAGACGTTCGGCAACCGGGCGCTGAGCGTGCCACTGACGGTCGGCTGGGCACGTGAAGAGCGGGACAACCCGCTGGTGCCCACCCGTGGCCGCTACCAGCGTATCAATCTCGACTTCAGCCTGGCTGGCGACGTCCACTACGCGCGGCTGAACGCCCAGTACCAGCAGTACTTCGCGGTCACCAGCAAGCTCACGCTCGGTGTGAACGGCGAACTGGGCCTCGGCTACGGCCTGGGCGGCAAGCCGTATCCCTTGTTCAAGAACTTCTACGGCGGCGGCCTCGGTTCGGTCCGCGTGTTCGAACAGGGCTCCTTCGGTGGGGTCGACATCACCGGCGCCTACGATGGTGGCTCGAAGAAGCTCAACCTCAACTCCGAGTTGTACCTGCCAGTGCCGGGCTCCGGCAATGACAAGTCGCTGCGCATTTTTGCCTTCGCCGACGCCGGCAATGTCTGGCGCGATGGTTACTCCATGGATCTGGACACCCTGCGCGCCTCGGCGGGCGTGGGCCTGAGCTGGATCTCGCCCGTTGGCCCGTTGAAGCTCAGCTACGGCACACCGTTGCGCGCCTTCAAGGGCGATAAAATTCAACGTTTCCAGTTTCAAGTCGGAACGGCCTTTTGATGATCATGTCGCTTAGCAAAACCCTGGTCGCTGCGGCGGCCCTGTCCCTGGCGGCTGGCGTCGGCGCCCAGGAGCTCAAGATCGGCTACGTCAACAGCGAGCGCGTCTTGCGCGAAGCCGTTCCCGCCAAGGCCGCTCAGGCCAAGCTGGAAGCCGAATTCAAGAAGCGCGAAACCGAGTTGTCCGAACAGGGTACCCGCCTGCGCACAGCGATGGAAAAGCTGGAAAAAGAGGGCCCAACGATCGCCGAGTCCGAGCGCACCCGCCGCCAGCGCGATCTGGCCGAGCAGGAGCGCGACTTCCAGCGCAAGCGCCGAGAACTGCTGGAAGACCTGAACCAGCGCAAGAACGAAGAGCTCTCTGCCGTCGTCGAGCGTGCCAACAAGGTCATCAAGCAGATCTTCGAGCAGGAGAAGTACGACATCATCCTGCAGGAGGTCATCTTTGCCGGCCCGCGCGTCGACATCACCAAGAAGGTGGTGGATGCGTTGAACGCCGGCAAGTGAATGGCGGGCTGAACATGGCCTCCGGGCCAGGCGCGCGCACCACGGTCCGCCTGGCTGAGATCGCCGCCGCGCTGGGGGTGGAGTTGCGCGGTGACGGCAGCCGCGAGATCACCCGCATCGGCCCCCTGGAAGGGGCCACGCCGCAGACCATCAGCTTCCTGTCGCAGGCACGCTTGCGGCACCTGCTGACAGGCACGCAGGCCACCTGCGTCATCGTTCGAGAAGATTCGGCCGCCGAGGTGCTCGCCCAGGGTGCTGCTGCGCTCGTCACGGCCGACCCCTACCTTTGCTACGCCCGGCTGACGCGCTGGTGGGTGCAACGCCACCGTGCAGCGCCCGTGGCGGGGATCCACGCCTCCGCGGTGATCGCCGAAGGTGCACGCATCCACCCGAGCGCATCCATCGGCCCGCTGGTCGTGGTCGAGCCCGGGGCCCGCATCGGCGAGGGCGCCATCATCGGTGCGCAGTGCTTCATCGGCGACGGAGCTGTCGTGTCCGAAGGCGCGCGGCTTCATCCGCGGTCCATCCTGGGTGCCGCCTGCGTACTGGGCCGGCGCAGCGTCCTTCACGGTGGCGCGGTGATCGGGTCGGACGGCTTTGGCTTTGCACCCACCGAGGGGCGCTGGGAGAAGATCGAGCAGCTGGGCGCGGTCAGCATCGGTGACGATGTCGAGATCGGTGCAAACTCCTGTGTTGACCGCGGTGCGCTGGACGACACGGTGATCGAAGAGGGCGTCAAGCTCGACAACCTGATTCAGATCGCCCACAACGTGCGCATTGGCGCGCACACGGCGATGGCCGGTTGCGTCGGCGTGGCCGGCAGCGCCCGCATCGGGCGGCATTGCACCTTCGGAGGCGCGGCCATGATCCTCGGCCACCTCGAGATCGCCGATCATGTGCACATTTCGGCCGCCAGCGTCGTGATGAGTTCGATCCTGCGGCCCGGCCAGTACAGTGGCGTGTTCCCGATCGACGACAATGCCAGCTGGGAGAAGAACGCAGCCACACTGCGCCAGCTGCACACCTTGCGCGCACGCCTGCGGGCCCTCGAGAAGAAGAGTTCAACATGATCATGGACATCCACCAGATCCTTCGGCGCCTGCCGCACCGCTATCCGATGCTGCTGGTCGACCGCGTGCTGGAGCTGGACAAGAACGTCCGCATCCTGGCGCTGAAGAACGTCACCATCAACGAACCGTACTTCACCGGCCACTTCCCGCATCGGCCGGTGATGCCGGGCGTGCTGATCCTGGAAGCCATGGCCCAGTCGGCGGCACTGCTGTCGTTCGCCTCGATGGAGGTCGATCCCGGGGATGACACCGTCGTGTACTTTGCCGGCATCGACAGCGCGCGTTTCAAGCGCCCGGTCGAGCCCGGCGACCAGCTGATGATCGAGGCCAGCATCGACCGGGTCCGTGCCGGGATCCACAAGTACAAGGCCCGCGCTACTGTCGCTGGCGAGCTCGCTGCCGAGGCCGAGCTGATGTGCACGATGCGCAAGCTGGGCTGAACCCGCGCCGGCCATGGCCCAGATTCATCCCACCGCGCTGGTCGACCCCGCGGCCGAGCTGGACCCATCGGTCACCGTCGGGCCCTACTCGGTCATCGGCCCCCACGTGCGCATGGGGGCAGGCACCTCGGTCGGCCCGCATGTGGTGATTGAAGGCCGCACCACCATCGGCCAGGGCAACCGGATCTTCCAGTTCGCCTCCATCGGGGCGATCTCGCAGGACATGAGCTATGGCGGCGAGCCCACCGAGTTGGTGATCGGCGACCGCAACACCATCCGCGAGTTCTGCACGATCAACCTGGGCACCATGAAGGAGGAGGGCGTCACCCGCGTCGGCTCCGACAACTGGATCATGGCCTACGTGCACATCGCGCACGACGTGCGCCTGGGCAACCACACGGTGTTGGCCAATGCCGCCACGTTGGCCGGGCACGTGCATGTCGGCGATTGGGCCGTGATCGGCGGCCTGAGCGGCGTGCACCAGTTCGTGCACATCGGCGCCCACGCGATGATCGGCTTCCAGGGCCATGTGGCGCAAGATGTTCCACCCTTCATGACAGTGGATGGCAATCCGCTGGCCGTGCGCGCCGTGAACGTCACCGGGCTGCGCCGGCGCGATTTCAGCGCCGAGCGCATTGGTGTGATCCGCCAGATGCACAAACTGCTGTACCGCGACGCCCTGACCTTGGAGCAAGCCATGGCCGCGATCACCGTGCTGCGTGGCAGCGTGGCAGAGGCCGATGGCGACATCGACACCATGCTGGGCTTCCTCACCCAGGCCAAGCGCGGCATCGTCCGCTGAGGGACCACCCGGTGACCAACGACACGCGGGTGCCAAGCCTGGCGCTGGTGGCTGGCGAAGCCTCGGGCGACCTGCTGGCCAGTCTGCTGCTGAAGGGGCTGTCGGAACGCTGGCCCGGTGTGCGTGCGGCAGGCATCGGCGGCCCGCGCATGGCCGCCTGTGGCTTCGAGGCCTGGTGGCCGAGCGCCAAGCTGTCGGTTTTCGGCTATGTCGACGCCTTGCGCCACTACCGCGAGTTGCTGGGAATCCGAAACGAGCTGCGAGAGCGGCTGCTGAAGGACCGGCCGGATGTGTTCATTGGCGTCGACGCGCCGGACTTCAACTTCGGCCTGGAGGCGCCATTGCGTGCCGCGGGCATCCGCACCGTGCACTTTGTCTGCCCGTCGATCTGGGCCTGGCGCGGCGAACGGGTGAAGAAGCTGGCTTCGGCTGCGGACCACGTGCTGTGCCTGTTTCCCTTCGAGCCCGAGCTGTTGGCCCAGCATGGCATCGCCGCCACGTTCGTGGGCCATCCGCTGGCCGACACCATCCCGCTGGAGCCACCTCGCGCTGCGGCACGGGCGAACCTGGGGCTGGGCGAGGGCGACACCGTGGTGGCGCTGCTGCCGGGCAGCCGGCGCAGCGAGATCCGGCACATCGCACCGGCATTGCTGGGCGCTGCCGCCGAGATGCACCGGCAGCGCCCCGAAATCAAGTTCGTGCTGCCGGTGGCCCCCGGGCTGGCCGACCTGCTGTCGCCGATGCTGGCCGAGCACGCGGCAGGGTTGCCGCTCCGGGTGCTGGAGGGGCGCTCTCACGACGCCCTGGCGGCCTGCGACGTGACGCTGATCGCCAGCGGCACCGCGACACTGGAAGCGGCGTTGTTCAAGCGTCCGATGGTCATCACCTACCGAGTCCATTGGCTGAACTGGCTCTACATGAAGGGACGCGCCTACCAGCCCTGGTTCGGCCTGCCCAATATCCTGAGCCGCGACTTCATCGTGCCCGAGCTGATCCAGGACGCCGCCACACCGGCGGCCTTGGCCCGCGAGGGCCTGGCCTGGCTGGACGACGCGCCGCGGCGCGCCACGCTGACGCGGCAGCTGACCGACCTCCACCACACCTTGCGCCAGGACACGGCGCGCCGAGCCGGCGATGCGATCGCGAAAGTCCTCCAAGCCTGAGCAGATCGCGCTCTCCTTCGACACGCCCGGCCTGGTGGCGGGCGTGGACGAGGCCGGGCGCGGCCCGTTGGCCGGCCCGGTGGTGGCGGCCGCAGTGATCCTGGATGATCTGAAGCCGATCAAGGGCCTGCGCGATTCCAAGGTGCTGAGCGGGCGCCGGCGCGAGGCCTTGTTCGACGAGATCCGCGCCAAGGCCTTGTGCTGTTGCATCGCCGAGGCCAGCGTCGACGAGATCGACCGCCTGAACATCCTGCAGGCCACGCTGCTGGCCATGCGCCGTGCCGTCGAAGGGCTGCGCCTGATGCCGGCCAGGGTGCTGGTCGATGGCAACCGCCTGCCGGTGCTGCGGGTGCCGGCCGAAGCCATCGTGAAGGGCGACGCGAAGGTGCAGGCCATCTCCGCTGCGTCCATCCTGGCCAAGGTGTACCGGGACCGGCTGTGCGCCGAACTGGACGCCGCTCACCCGCAGTACGGCTTCGCCACCCACAAGGGCTACCCCACACCGGAGCATCTGGCTGCGCTGCGCGCCCATGGCGCGTCGGCGGTGCACCGGCGCAGCTTTGGCCCGGTGCGCCAGGCGCTGTCGGACCAGGGGGGGCCATGATCGATCCGCTGCTCGTCACTGCCCGAGACAACCCCCTGTTGCAGCGGGTGCGCAAGCTGGCGGCCGACCCCGGCGCTTACCGCAAGCACGGCCAGGTCTGGCTGGAGGGCGATCACCTCGTGGCGGCCGCCCTGCAGCGTGGCGTGGCCTTGGACGAACTCGTCTTTTCCGACAGCGCATGGCAGGAGCGCAGCGAGTGGCGGGCCTGGGGTGACCGGGCCGGCAGAACGCTGCGCATTCCAGATGCCTTGTTCAAGAGCCTGAGCAGCCTGGAGTCGCCGGCCCGCGTGGGTGCCCTGATCCAGACCCCCGCGCCGGCCGCAATCGACCCGGATGCGTTCAGCCTGGTGCTGGATCGGCTGCAGGACGCCGGCAACGTGGGCAGCGTCCTGCGCAGTGCCGCGGCTTTCGGCGCGACCCAGGTGCTGGCGATCAAGGGCACGGCTGCCCTGTGGTCGCCCAAGGTGCTGCGTGCCGGCATGGGGGCGCACTTTGGGCTGCGCCTGATCGAAGGCCTGTCGGTGGAGGAACTCGCGGTCCTGAGGGTTCCCATGCTGGCCACCAGCCCGCACGGCGGCCTGAAACTGGGCTCAGGCCGACTGCCGCACCCCTGCGCCTGGGTGCTGGGTCACGAGGGGCAGGGCGTCGACCCGGTGCTGGCCGCGGCCTGCGTGCACACGGTACGCATCCCGCAGCCGGGCGGCGAAGAGTCGCTGAACGTCGCGGCGGCTGCCGCGGTGTGCCTCTACGCCAGCACGTCAGCTCAGTAGATCAGCCGGTCCGGCCGGATGTCGCGCAGGATGGTGGTGGCGATCTCCTCGATCGACTTGTGGGTCGAACTGAGCCAGGCAATGCTGCTTCGCTTCATCATCTGCTCGGCCTCACGCACCTCGTAGCGGCAGTTCTCGATGGCGGCGTACTTGCTGCCCGGGCGGCGCTCGTTGCGAATCTGGGAGAGCCGCGCCGGGTCGATCGTCAGGCCGAAGCATTTGCGCTTGTGCGGTGCAAGCGAGGAGGGCAGGTGGGCGCGTTCGAAATCCTCCGGGATCAGCGGGTAGTTGGCGGCCTTGATGCCGTGCTGCATCGCCAGGTACAGCGAGGTGGGGGTCTTTCCACTGCGGCTGACGCCGACCAGGATCACGTCCGCCGCTTCCAGGTTCTTGGCCGACTGGCCGTCGTCGTGGGCCAGCGAGAAGTTGATGGCCTCGATCCGGTCGTTGTATTCCTCGCTCTTGGCGGCATCGGAGAAGCGGCCCACCCGGTGGTTGGATTTCATGCCGAACTCCGCCTCCAGCGGCTCGACGAAGGCCTTGAACATATCCATCACCATGCCTTTGCACTCCGGGCCGGTCAGCACCTCGCGGATCGCCTCGTTGGCCAGGGTGATGAAGACGATGGGGCGGCGCCCCTCGCCGTCGGCCGTGGCGTTGATCTCCGAGACGACCTTCGCGGCTTTCTCGGCGGTGTCGATGAAGGGCCGGCGGATGTGCCTCGGCTTGGCCGAGAACTGCGCCAGGATCGAGTTGCCGAAGGTCTCGGCGGTGATGCCGGTGCCGTCGGAGACGAAAAACACGGTGCGGTTGGGCATGAATGCTCAGCTTGGTTTCAGCTAGGGTTCAGCGATGATAGGCAATCCCTCCGTAGAATGGCGTCCCATTGACGTGCTCCATTGATCGCGGCCGAACGGCAGCGCGAACCATGCCCCAGACGAGCCCCTGCAGCCTCGAAGCAAGAATCACACGCGCTGCAGCGTGGGCCATTGGCGTGGAGGGGGAGTTGCGGCGCCCGGTTTTTTGTCATCAAGGAGCTTTCCCATGTCATCAAGCCCCCTGGCGACCGCCCTGGTCGCCCCGTTTGAACAACTGAGAATGACCGACGTCGAGGTGGTGGGCGGCAAGAACGCCTCACTCGGCGAAATGATCAGCCAGTTGGCCGCCTCCGGCGTGCGTGTGCCCGGCGGATTCGCCACCACGGCGCATGCCTTCCGGGAGTTTCTGAACTACGGCGACCTGACCGCGCGCATCAATGCGCGCCTGGCGGCGCTGGACATCGACGACGTCCGTGCGTTGGCCGAGGCCGGTGCCGAGATCCGCCAGTGGGTGGTCGACGCCCCGTTCCCGCCGGCCCTGGACGCCGCCGTGCGCAGCGAATACGCCCGCGTTGCCGCTGATTCGCCGGACGCCACCTGGGCCGTGCGCTCCTCGGCCACTGCCGAGGATCTGCCCGATGCCTCCTTCGCTGGCCAGCAGGAGACCTTCCTCAACGTGCACGGCATCGACGATGTGCTGCACAAGATGAAGGAGGTCTTTGCCTCGCTGTACAACGACCGCGCCATCAGCTACCGCGTCCACAAGGGGTTCGCCCATGCCGACGTCGCGCTGTCCGCCGGCGTGCAACGCATGGTCCGCTCGGACCTGGGCTCGGCCGGCGTCATGTTCACCATCGACACCGAGTCCGGCTTCAAGGACGTGGTCTTCATCACCTCCAGCTACGGCCTCGGCGAGACGGTGGTGCAGGGCGCTGTGAACCCGGACGAGTTCTACGTCCACAAGCCCGCGCTGCAGGCGGGCAAGTTCCCTGTCATCCGCCGCGGCCTGGGCTCCAAGCTGATCCGCATGGAGTTTGCGTCGCCCGAGGAGAAGGCCGCCAGCGGCAAGCTCGTCAAGACGGTGGACACGCCGCCCGAGCAGCGCAACCGTTACTCGCTGACCGATGCCGAGGTGATCGAACTCTCCAAGTACGCGCTGGTCATCGAGAAGCACTACGCCCGCCCGATGGATATCGAGTGGGGCAAGGACGGCATCGACGGCAAGCTCTACATCCTGCAGGCCCGGCCCGAAACCGTGCGCAGCCAGGCCGAAGGACAGGTCGAGCACCGCTACAAGCTCAAGGGTCACAGCGCGGTGCTGGTGGAGGGGCGGGCGATCGGCCAGAAGATCGGCACCGGCCCGGTGCGGCTGGTCAGTTCGATCACCGAGATGGACCGCGTCCAGCCCGGCGACGTGCTGGTCACCGACATGACCGATCCGAACTGGGAGCCGGTGATGAAGCGCGCCAGCGCCATCGTCACCAACCGTGGCGGCCGCACCTGCCACGCGGCCATCATCGCCCGCGAGCTGGGCATCCCGGCAGTGGTGGGGTGTGGCGACGCGACCGAGAAGCTGCATGACGGCGCGCTGGTCACCGTGGCCTGCTCCGAAGGCGACACCGGCCATGTCTATGACGGGCTGCTGGAAACCGAGGTCACCGAGGTCATCCGCGGCGAGATGCCCTACTGCCCGGTGAAGATCATGATGAACGTCGGCAACCCGACGCTGGCCTTCAACTTCGCCCAGTTGCCCAACTCGGGCGTCGGCCTGGCACGGCTCGAGTTCATCATCAACAACAACATCGGCGTGCATCCGAAGGCGATCCTCGACTACCCCAACGTCGACCCGGACCTGAAGAAGGCGGTCGAATCGGTCGCCCGGGGGCATGCCTCGCCGCGCGCCTTCTATGTCGACAAGTTGGCCGAGGGGGTGGCCACCATCGCCGCGGCCTTCTGGCCCAAGCCGGTCATCGTTCGCCTGTCGGACTTCAAGTCCAACGAGTACAAGAAGCTGATCGGGGGCTCGCGCTACGAGCCGGACGAAGAGAACCCGATGCTGGGCTTCCGCGGCGCGTCTCGTTACATCAGCGGCGAGTTCACCGACGCGTTCGGCATGGAATGCGAGGCCCTGAAGCGGGTGCGCAACGACATGGGCCTGAACAACGTCGAAATCATGGTGCCGTTCGTGCGCACCGTGCGGCAGGCCGAGCGCGTGGGCGAGCTGCTGGCGGGCCGGGGGCTGCGGCGCGGCCAGGACGGCCTGCGCCTGATCATGATGTGCGAGGTTCCGAGCAACGCCATCCTGGCCGAGCAGTTCCTGCAGCACTTCGATGGCATGTCGATCGGCTCCAACGACCTGACCCAGCTCACGCTGGGTCTGGATCGCGATTCCGGCCTGGAGCAGCTGGCGGAAGACTTCGACGAGCGCGATCCGGCCGTCAAGGCCTTGATCTCGCGTGCCATTGCCGCCTGCCGGGCCACCGGCAAGTACGTGGGCATCTGCGGCCAGGGCCCCAGCGACCACCCAGATTTCGCCGACTGGCTGGCCGCCGAGGGCATTGTCTCGATCTCGCTGAACCCGGATTCGGTCATCGAGACCTGGACCCGGCTCGCCGCGGTTCGCTGACTCCCCCCTGGGCTCCTGGTACCCCGGCGCCGGGAGCCCGACCGCCCAGGCCGCTTGTGCCATAATCGCAGGCTTTCCTCTTGCCGCACCCGCAGTCAGACGCACGGGGCGGCTTCCAATTCCTGGAAACCACAAGGAGCATTCATGCGTCACTATGAGATCGTTCTGCTGATCCATCCGGATCAAAGCGAACAGGTTCCGGCCATGCTGGAGCGCTACAAGAGCCTGGTCACCAACGGCGGCGGCAAAGTCCACCGCGTGGAAGACTGGGGCCGCCGCCAACTCGCCTACATGATCCAGAAGCTCGCAAAGGCGCACTACCTGTGCCTGAACATCGAGTGCTCGAACGACGTGCTGGCCGAGCTGGAAACGGGCTTCCGCTTCAACGACGCGGTGCTGCGCCACCTGACGGTGTCCGCTGCCAAGGCCGAAACCGGCCCGTCGGTGATGATGAAGTCGGTCGAAAAGGAAGAGGCCCGCAAGGCCGCCCAGGATTCCAACGCCTGAACCCGTTGGGTTCGGCTCGATTCACACAGGCTGCCTGATGAACCGGTTGGTTCTGGCGGCTGAGGTGGTCGAGCGAGGCGCGATGCGTTACACCCCTGCCGGCTTGCCGGCCCTGGACATGCAGTTGAAGCACCAGTCCGAGGTCAGCGAAGACGGCCAGCCCCGCCAGGTTGCGATGCAACTCAAAGCGGTGGCAATCGGGGCGATCACGCGGCCTGCCGCCGCACTGGCACTGGGAAGCCCGGCCACTTTCGCCGGTTTTCTCGCCGCCTCGCGCAACGGCAAGGGCCTCGTGTTCCACGTGACCGAGATCGCCTGACGAGCCTGCACCTGTTTGATACCGGATAGACAATTTTCAGAGGTCATCATGCCCCCACCGAAGAGCCGCTTTTCCAAGGACCGCCGTCCCAAGCGCAACCAGCAATCGCTGCTGTTCCGCCGCAAGAAGTTCTGCCGTTTCACCGTCACCGGCGTCGAGTCGATCGACTACAAGGACGTTGACCTGCTGCGCGATTTCATCGGCGAAAACGGCAAGATCACGCCCGCCCGCCTGACCGGCACGCGCGCCTTCTTCCAACGTCAGCTGACCACAGCCATCAAGCGCTCGCGCTTCCTGGCGATGCTGCCGTACAGCGACCAACACCGCGTCTAAGGGAGCCACACCATGCAAATCATTCTGCTGGACAAGGTGGCGAACCTGGGCAACCTGGGCGACATCGTCAAGGTCAAGGACGGCTACGCCCGCAACTTCCTGATCCCGACCAAGCGCGCCCGCCGTGCCACGGAAACCGCGATCAAGGAATTCGAAGCGCGCCGCGCCGAGCTGGAGAAGGTCGCTTCCGAGAAGCTGGCCGCCGCCAACGCCGTCGGCGAAAAGCTGGCTGGCCTGACCGTCACCGTCAGCCAGAAGGCGGGCGTCGACGGCCGCCTGTTCGGTTCCGTCACCAACCACGACATCTCGGACGCCCTGGCGAAGGCCGGCTTCCAGATCCCCAAGGCGCAGGTTCGCCTGCCCAACGGCCCCCTGAAGGCTGTCGGCGAGTTCCCGGTGAACGTGGCGGCCCACACCGACGTGGTGGTCGAGATCGCCGTCAAGGTGGTTGGCGCGACCGACTGATCCTCCCCGGATCACTGCTCGAGCAAGGGGCCGGTCTCGCACCGGCCCTTTCCTTTTGGGGCGGCGCACTTGTGCCCCGCAAACCCCCAGGAAGTCCCCAGGCTTGTACACAGGTGCCGCGCTTGCGGCCCACTATGATTTCCGGATGACCACGATCTTCGAATCCCACGACCCGCGCGCGATGCCCCGCGACGACGAGGTGGCCAAGCTGAGGGTGCCGCCGCACTCGATCGAGGCCGAGCAGAGCGTGCTCGGCGGCCTGTTGCTGGACAACGGCGCCTGGGACCGCGCGGCCGACGTGCTCGGCGAAACCGACTTCTACCGCTACGAACACCGGCTGATCTTCAGCGCTGTCGGCGGGCTGATCAACGCCACCAAGCCGGCGGACGTGATCACCGTTTTCGAGCAGTTGCAGTCGCTCGGCAAGTCCGAGGAGTGCGGAGGCCTGGCCTACCTGAACGCGTTGGCGCAAAGCGTGCCGAGCGCGGCCAACCTGCGCCGCTATGCGGAGATCGTGCGTGAGCGGGCCATCCTGCGCAAGCTGATCGCCGCCAGCGACGACATCGCCACGCAGGCCTTCAACCCACAGGGCAAGCAGGTCTCACAGATCCTGGACGAAGCCGAAGGCAAGATCTTCAAGATTGGCGAGGAAGGCCAGCGCACGAAACAGGGGTTCCAGAGCATGGACACCCTGGTGATGGCGCTGATCGATCGCGTCACCGAACTGGCCGAGAACGGTGCCGAGGAGGTGACCGGGGTGCGCACCGGCTTCTTCGACATGGACCGCATGACCGCGGGCCTGCAAGGGGGCGACCTGATCATCCTGGCCGCCCGGCCATCGATGGGCAAGACTGCGTTCGCACTGAACATCGCCGAGAACGTGGCCGTCACCGAGGGCCTGCCGGTGGTGGTGTTCTCGATGGAAATGGGCGCTTCGCAACTGGCGCTGCGGATGGTCGGCTCGCTGGGCCGCATCGACCAGTCCGGCCTGCGAACCGGGCGCCTGCGTGACGACGATTGGGGCAGGCTCACCGAGGCCGTGGACAAGCTTTCCAAGGCCTCGGTCTTCATCGACGAAACGCCTGCGTTGAACTCGGCCGAGCTGCGAGCCCGGGCCCGCCGGCAGGCGCGCCAGTGCGGCAAGTTGGGCCTGATCGTCATCGACTACCTGCAGCTGATGAGCGGCACCAACAGCTCCAGCGGCGAGAACCGGGCCACCGAGATCAGCGAGATCTCGCGCGGCCTGAAGGCCCTCGCCAAGGAGCTGCACTGCCCGGTGATCGCGCTGTCGCAGCTCAACCGCTCGGTCGAGACGCGTACCGACAAGCGCCCGATGATGAGCGACCTGCGGGAATCCGGCGCGATCGAGCAGGACGCGGACGTGATCATGTTCATTTACCGCGACGACTACTACAACAAGGACTCCAAGGAGCCCGGCGTCGCCGAGATCATCATCGGCAAGCAGCGTAACGGCCCGGTCGGCACGGTGAAGCTGACCTTCCTGAAGCCGCTGACCAAGTTCGACAACATGGCGCCGGACGCACAGTACGGCGAGTACTGACCCTTCCGCTTGCACGGCGGGCCATACTGTATGAAACTACAGTATGCCTGCCCCACCTGCTGCCTTGCCACCACCGCCGGCTACCCCCAAGGGCCGCGGTACCGTCTGGGCGATTGCCCACCGCTTCAGCGTCGATCAGCGCGAGCCCGTCGACGATGGCTGGGGCACCCTGGAGCAGGCCGTGCGCGAGGAGGCGCTGCCACCCGCCACCCGCATCATCGAACAGCGGGTCAAGACCATCCTCACCGGCAACGACTCACCGGACATCAGCTTCGATGTCTCGATCAACCCCTACCGGGGTTGCGAGCATGGCTGCATTTATTGCTACGCCCGGCCCACCCACAGCTACCTGAACCTCTCGCCCGGCCTCGATTTCGAGACCCAGATCTTTGCCAAGGTCAACGCTGCAGACCGCTTGCGTGCCGCGTTGTCCAGCCCGGGCTATGAGCCGCTGTCTCTGAACATCGGGTCGGCAACCGACGCCTACCAGCCGGCGGAGCGAAAGCTCGGCATCACCCGTGCGGTGATCGCGGTGCTGAGCGAGTTCAGGCACCCGTTCTCGGTCATCACAAAGTCCTCAGGCATCGAGCGCGACATCGACCTGATCGCCCCGATGGCGGCCGAGGGTCTGGCGGCTGCCTATGTCTCCCTCACTACGCTGGACGGCGGCCTCGCCCGCATCTTGGAGCCTCGTGCCGCCTTGCCTGAACGCCGGCTGAAGACCATCGAACGCCTGGCGCAGGCGGGCATTCCGGTCGGCGTCAGCGTGTCTCCGGTGATCCCGTTCATCAACGAGCCCGAGATCGAACGCATCCTCGAAGCGGCCGCTGGCGCTGGGGCCAGCCGGGCCTTCAGCATCGTGCTGCGGCTGCCTTGGGAGGTGAACCCGCTCTTCCAGCAATGGCTCGAGCAGCACTTTCCAGAGCGTGCCAGGCGGGTCATGGCCCGCATCCACGACATGCGAGGCGGCCGGGCCAACGACCCACGTTTCGGCAGCCGGATGGCCGGCCACGGCCTGTGGGCAGAACTGATCCGGCAGCGATTCGACAAGTGCGTGGCCCGGCTGGGTCTGAACACCCATCGGGTAGAACTGGACCTGTCGAAGTTTGCGCGGTCGCCCAGGCCGTGCGCCGACAACGCGCAGCAGAGCCTTTTCTAGGGGCCGACCGTCTCAGGCGCCTTGCTCGGGGTGGGGTCCGCTGTGGCCCGGAGGGCCAGGCCGCCAGCCTGCCGGTTGCCATTGCTGCTGAAGGACGGGGCTGCGGCGCTGGACAAGCCGGCCATCAGTTCGTCGGCCACGGCCAGCAGGTCCGTGCTGTCGGTGATCTTCTCCGCATGGCGCTGGAGCACCATGCGCGCCATGTCGATCAACTTGGTGTTCTGCGTCTTGGCCCCGTGGGCCAGCAGTGCCTTGGCGGCGGCACGGGGCTCGCCGTTCAGGCTGTGGTTCATCGCCGACTCGGCCAGCGAGGTGATCTTGGCGTGCGCTGCGCGCACCTTGTCGGCGTAGGGCGGGTGTACCTTGGCCGCGCTGGCCAGCAACTCCGTCAAGCTCTTGGAGACGCTGAACCGCAAGGCCAGCGTCTCGATCCAGTCGTTGGATTCCTCGAGTTGCAGTTCGGCAGCGCCGAGCTCGGACAGCAGGGACACCATGTTCAAGGCCGCCTCGACATCGTAGTCGGGCCGCTTGACATCCTGAGCCATGCGGCGCAGCTCCTCCAGCACGCGAGCGAGCTGCCTATTGATCATCAGGCACAGGACATCGACCAGCGCGGCGAACCGCCGCAGCCGCCGGCTGTCGCCGTTGCGCTCCAGGACATGCCGCAGGTTGTCGGCGCAGCGCTGCAGACCCTTGCCATCGCGGTCCCGAAAGCGGGCAAAGGCCAGCAGCACCATCGACTGATAGTCGAACATCTTGGAGGTGATGCCGATGCTGGCTGCCCGCTCCAGCGTCCGGCGGGCCTCGGCATGCTCGCCCAGGTAGAAAGCCAGCATGCCTTGGCGCTGCAGGCGCTCGATCGAACCGGGTGTCAGCTGGGTCGCCATCCGGTAGGTCTCCAGCGCTTCGCTCAACGAACCTTGCTCGACGTGGACCCGCCCCATCACGTCGTAGGCGTCCGTGTGGCTGGGATCGTCGGCGATCAGAACCTCGAGGGTGCGCCGCGCCTGCTGGACCTTGCCGCCTTCGAGCTGCGAGCGCGCGATGCCCAGCTTGGCCCAAGGCAGGGCGTTGGCATCGATCACGGCCTGGTACAACTTCTGCGCCGCTTCGTGCTGGCCCAGGCGCAGCAACAGTTCGGCGCCGATTCGGGCCGCGTACAGCCAGTAGGGAGCCTTTTGCTGGAAGCGGACCAGGCACAGCCTGGCCGCCTGGTCGAACTCGCCCGCCTCGATGGCGGTGAAGATGTCGCGCAGGATGCGTTTGCGCTTGCGCGCCTCCAGCAGCCGAGCGGCCAGCGACGAGGCGGCGAAGGGCTTCAGCAGGTAGCTGTCCAGCGCCGATTCGGCGGCTTCGGCGACTGCCATGTAGCTGGCTTCGCCGGTGACCATGACAAACACGGTGGAGAAGGGCAACAGCTGGGCTCGACGCAGGTCATCCAGGAGGGACTGTCCAGACGATGCACCATCCTGGAAGTGTTGCTCGCACAGCACGACGTCGAACTCGCGGGCCTCCAGGTGCTTGCGGGCATCCGCCACACGGCTGCTCTGGATCACCGTGCCCACGCCCAGATCCCGCAATTGCGAAGCCAGGATGCTGCGCGACGTCGGGTGGCCGTCGATGATCAGCGCCTTGGCGCTGCTGAAGTCGTGGTCGGCGCGGCTCACGCTCCACCCCCTCGGCGAGCCGGATCGGCGTCAGCAGCGGCAGGGGTCGGACAACAGGTCATACTTTGCGGGCCGTCAAGGCGAGGGGTTTCCCGGCGGCATGCCGGGGCCTTCCCAAGGCTTATCGGCCCGCGCAGCGCCTACTTGAACAGGTCCTTGACCCGGTCGGTCCAGCTCTTCGCGTTGGGCGAGTGGCGGTCGCCGCCCTTCTTCAGCGACTCGTCCAGTTCCTTCAGCAGCTTGCGTTGGTGCTCGGTGAGCTTGACCGGTGTCTCCACGGTCACGTGGCAGTACAGGTCGCCAGGGTAGCTGGAGCGGATGCCCTTGATACCCTTGCCGCGCAGGCGGAAGGTCTTGCCGTGTTGGGTGCCTTCGGGCAGTTCGATCTCGACCTTGCTCGACAGCGTGGGCACCTCGATCGAGCCGCCCAGAGCCGCCAGTGTCAGGCCGATCGGCACGGTGCAATGAAGGTCGTCGCCGTCGCGCTCGAAGATGTCGTGCTGGCGGATGCGGATCTCGATGTAGAGATCCCCCGGTGGGCCGCCATTGGTGCCTGGCTCGCCGTTGCCGGCCGATCGAATGCGCATGCCCTCGTTGATGCCCGCGGGGATCTTCACCTCCAGCGTCTTCTGCTTCTTGATCTTGCCGGCGCCATCGCAGACCGTGCAGGGCTCCGGGATGATCTTGCCCGTGCCGTGGCAGTGCGGGCAGGTCTGCTGGATGCTGAAGAAACCCTGGCGCATGTGGACCGTGCCGGCGCCATTGCAGGTGCCGCAGGTCTTGGCCTTGGTGCCGGGCTTGGCGCCGGTCCCGCTGCAGGTCTCGCAATGCTCCCAGCTGGGGATGCGGATCTGGCTGTCCTTGCCCAGTGCGGCCTCCTCCAGCGAAATCTCCATCGCATAGCTGAGGTCGTTGCCGCGGTAGACCTTCTGGCCCCCACCGCCGCCGCCACCGCCGCGACGGCCACCGCCACCGGGGCCACCCTGGCCGCCGAAGATGTCGCCGAAGATGTCGCCGAAGGCCTCGGCAAAGCCGCCGAAGCCCTCCGGCCCCGCACCACCACGGAAGCCGCCGGCGTTGGGGTCGACGCCTGCATGGCCATACTGGTCATAGGCCGCGCGCTTCTGCGCGTCGGACAGCATCTCGTAGGCCTCCTTGGCGTCCTTGAACCTCTCTTCGGCAGCCTTGGCTCCATCACCCTGGTTGCGGTCGGGGTGATGCTTCATGGCCAGCTTGCGGTAGGCCTTCTTGATGTCTTCGTCCGAGGCGTTCTTGGCGACGCCCAGGATCTCGTAGTAATCGCGCTTTGCCATGAATATTCTCAGCGTCGTTGAAGCGAAACCGCCGCGTGGAGGTGCAGGCTGATCCTGCGGCCTCGAACGCGGCGAAATGGCGGGGCGGCCATTGCGGCCACCGCCCGGGTCACTTCTTCACTTCTTTGAACTCCGCGTCGACCACGTTGTCGTCGTCGGACGGCTTGCCTTCGGCATGCGGGGCGGCCTGCTCGGCGCCACCTGCGGCACCCGCACCCGCACCCGCACCAGCGGCGGCAGCCTGCGCGGCCTGTTGGTCGGCGTAGACCTTTTCGCCCAGCTTCTGGCTGGCGGTCATCAGGGCCTCGGTCTTGGCGTCGATGGTCGCCTTGTCGTCGCTCTTCAGCGCCTCTTCGGCGTCCTTCAAGGCAGCCTCGATCTTCTCCTTCTCGGCCGCGTCGAGCTTTTCACCGTGCTCGGCCAGGCTCTTCTTGACCGAGTGGATCATCGCGTCGGCCTGGTTGCGGGCCTGCACGAGCTCCACCTTCTTGGCGTCTTCGGCCGCGTTCAACTCGGCGTCCTTCACCATCTTCTGGATCTCGTCCTCGGTCAGGCCGGAGTTCGCCTTGATGGTGATCTTGTTTTCCTTGCCCGTGGCCTTGTCCTTGGCGCCCACGTGCAGGATGCCGTTGGCGTCGATGTCGAAGCTCACCTCGATCTGCGGCAGGCCGCGCGGGGCCGGCGGAATGCCCTCGAGGTTGAACTCGCCCAGGCTCTTGTTGCCCGAGGCCATCTCGCGCTCGCCCTGGTAGACCTTGATGGTCACGGCCGGCTGGTTGTCGTCGGCGGTGGAGAAGGTCTGCGAGAACTTGGTCGGGATGGTGGTGTTCTTCTGGATCATCTTGGTCATCACGCCGCCCAGGGTTTCGATACCCAGGCTCAGCGGCGTCACGTCCAGCAGCAGCACGTCCTTGCGCTCGCCGCCCAAGACCTGGCCCTGAATCGCGGCGCCCACGGCAACGGCTTCATCGGGATTGACGTCCTTGCGCGGCTCCTTGCCGAAGAACTCCTTGACCTTGTCCTGCACCTTGGGCATGCGGGTCATGCCGCCGACCAGGATCACGTCGTCGATCTCGCTGTTCTTGACGCCGGCATCCTTGATGGCCACGCGGCAGGGGGCGATGGTGCGCTCGATCAGCTCCTCGACCAGGCTTTCCAGCTTGGCGCGGGTCAGCTTGATGTTGAGGTGCTTCGGGCCCGAGGCGTCGGCCGTGACGTAGGGCAGATTGATGTCGGTCTGCGTCGAGTTCGACAGCTCGATCTTGGCCTTTTCGGCGGCTTCCTTCAGGCGCTGCAGGGCCAGCACGTCCTTGCCCAGATCGACGCCTTGCTCCTTCTTGAACTCGGCAATGATGTAGTCGATGATGCGCTGGTCGAAGTCTTCGCCGCCCAGGAAGGTGTCGCCGTTGGTCGACAGCACCTCGAACTGCATTTCGCCATCGACGTCGGCGATCTCGATGATGGACACGTCGAACGTGCCGCCACCCAGGTCATAGACGGCGATCTTGCGGTCGCCCTTGCCATGCTTGTCCAGGCCGAAGGCCAGGGCCGCGGCGGTGGGCTCGTTGATGATGCGCTTGACGTCCAGGCCGGCGATGCGGCCGGCGTCCTTGGTGGCCTGGCGCTGGCTGTCGTTGAAGTAGGCCGGCACGGTGATCACCGCTTCGGTGACCTCTTCGCCAAGGTAATCCTCGGCGGTCTTCTTCATCTTGCGCAACACTTCGGCGCTGACCTGCGGGGGCGCCATCTTCTTGCCGCGCACTTCCACCCAGGCGTCGCCGTTGTCGGCAGCGGCAATGGTGTAGGGCATCAGGTCGATGTCCTTCTGCACTTCCTTCTCGGTGAACTTGCGGCCGATCAGGCGCTTGACCGCGTACAGGGTGTTGCGGGGGTTGGTCACGGCCTGGCGCTTGGCCGAGGCACCGACGAGGACCTCGCCATCCTCCTGGTAGGCAATGATCGACGGCGTGGTGCGCGCGCCCTCGGAGTTCTCGATGACCCTGGTGGTGTTGCCTTCCATGATGGCCACGCACGAGTTGGTCGTGCCCAGGTCAATGCCGATGATCTTTCCCATGATGGATCGCTCCTGTAATTGCGGTTGTCTTGGAGTTGTGGATAACTTCGGGTTCTTCAAGGGCACTGGCCTGTGAAAACCCGGCTGTTCGGAGTCTTTGACGGCCTATTTGGGTGCTGCCACGGTGACCAGGGCCGGACGCAGCACGCGCTCGGCGATCACGTAACCCTTTTGCAGCACGACGACCACCGTGTTGGCGTCCTGCTCGGCGGGCACCATGCTGATGGCCTGGTGCTGGTGCGGGT